>JANOQB010000241.1:0-3697 GCA_031422215.1 Cytophagales bacterium
ACCGTGCATTCGCCAAATCCGGAAGAGCAATCGGCCATGTCCCTGGCTTTGCAATTGGCAAAAAAAGAAAATGCCGAATTGGTGATGGCCACAGACCCTGACACCGACCGTGTTGGTTTTGGAATAAAAAACGAAACAGGAGAATTTTTTCTGCTGAACGGCAATCAGGCATTCAGTTTAATGATGTGGTTTATCATGAAAAACTTGAGTGAGAGCGACCGTAAGAACGGATATATCGCAAAAACAATTGTTACCAGCGAATTGGTTGATGTGATAGCCGATCGCCTCGGCATTGATTGCTACAACACGCTCACCGGCTTTAAATACATTGCCGAACTGATGGGCGAAATGGAAGGAAAAAAGAAATTTATTGCCGCAGGCGAAGAAAGCTACGGCTATATGGTTGGCGACTTTGTGCGCGACAAAGATGCGGTATCGGCCTGTGCGTTCTTTGCTGCACTGGCAGCTTCGGCCAATGATGAAGGGCACACGTTGTTCGATTGGTTGGTTCAAATGTATATCGACTTCGGATACTATAAAGAGGGGTTGATCAACCTTCTGAGAAAAGGTGCGGAAGGCGAAAACCAAATTAAAGCGATGATGGAAACATTTAGAAGCAATCCACCCAAAGAATTCATCGGAAGTAAAGTCGTTCGCGCGTTGGATTATAAAACTCAGATAGAGAAGAATTTTGTTACCAACACCACATCACCCATCAGCTTACCTAAATCAGATGTATTGCAATTCTATCTGGAAGATGGAAGTAAAATATCGGTGCGGCCTTCGGGAACTGAGCCCAAGATCAAATTTTACATCAGCGTGAGCACGAAGCTGAATTCGAAAGCGGAGTTTAAGAAAGTGAGCGAGGGGTTGGATTCAAAAATCAAGGCGATTGAAATGGAGTTGGTGCATTGATGGGTTACACCTGCCTACCGGCAAGGCAGGTGCAAAAGTGCATTCCTTTGCATGCAAACATTTTGTGCCTAATTTTACACCTTGTTACCATGAAAAAAGTTGCCTTCTATACCCTCGGTTGCAAACTCAATTATTCCGAGACCTCCACCATCTCAAGAAAATTTGAGGAGAAAGGCTATTTGAAGGTGGAGTTTCACGACAAGCCCGATATTTTCATAATCAATACTTGCTCGGTAACCGAAAATGCCGATAAGAAATGCCATAAGATCGTGCGCGAAGCCCGCAGCATTTCTCCCAATGCTTATGTGGCCATCATCGGATGCTACGCCCAACTTAAACCGAAAGAAATTTCAGAAATACCGGGCGTGGATGCCGTGCTGGGTGCCGCAGAGAAATTCAGGTTGGTGGAATTGTTGGATGGATTTGTGCGACCAGAAAAACCAGAAATATTTGCATCCGAAATTGGGCTGGTGGATACATTTAACACCTCCTACTCGCTTCACGACCGCACCCGCACGTTTCTGAAAGTTCAGGATGGATGCGATTACTCTTGTTCGTTTTGCACGATACCTCTTGCGCGAGGTTCAAGCCGCAGCGACACCATTTCCAACATTGTGAAAACCGCAGGAGAAATTGCCCACACCGGGGTAAAAGAAATTGTGATCACGGGAGTGAACACGGGTGATTTCGGTTTGCAAGAGGGACAGCGCACGGAGAGGTTTATCGACTTGGCAAAAGCATTGGATAACGTGGAAGGCATAGAACGATTTCGGATTTCCTCCATAGAAGCTAATCTGCTCACTGACGACATCATTGAGTTTGTAGCTTCGTCCAAACGGTTTGTTCCACATTTTCATGTGCCTTTGCAATCAGGATCGAACAAAATATTGAAGCTCATGCGCAGGCGTTACCAGCGTGAGGTTTATACAAGCAGGGTTGAAAAAATAAAATCCCTTATGCCCCATTGCTGCATTGGCGTGGATGTGATCGTGGGGTTTCCGGGGGAAACACGCGAAGACTTTTTGGAAACCTATCAGTTTCTGAACGAACTCAATATCTCTTACCTGCATGTGTTCACCTATTCCGAGCGGGAAAACACATTGGCCGCCACTATGAATGATTCCGTTTCAAAAAAAGAAAGGAATGAACGGTCGCGCATGTTGCATATTTTGTCGGATAAGAAGCGGAGGTTTTTTTATGAGCAACATTTGGGCACCACCCACACCGTGCTCTTTGAAAATGATATTGAAGACGGGTTGATGCACGGGTTCACCGAAAACTACATTCGCGTGGCCGCAAAATATGATCCCATCCTCATCAACGAAATGAAAACCGTGGTGCTAACTTCCATCAATGGCAAAGGCCACGTGGAGGCAAAGGAATCAGATGTAGAGATATTGGTGCATTAGGTTTTCGGTGTGGAGACACTTACTTCTTCAGGTATAGGTGTCTGGCACCTGAGACGATATTCAGACCAACGTCTTTGATGGTGCCGCGCAGTTCCTGCTCTAAGTTTTGAACAAAGTCAGCTACCCAGCCATCGGAGGCCTGCCTGCCGGAGTCCAACGAAGGCAGGTTATCGTTGTGGCGATAGGAGATGAAGAGGTCGTATTCGAAGGTGGGGATGAGGAAGGACATTGGGTTTAGGGAAAATTCTAAATAGGATAATCGAACTAAACCAGTAGGAGGCCTTCAATAAAACGAAAGTCTTTAATGTTCAACGTCCGCAACCCAATGTCATACTGAATGGCGGTTGCGGCAATCAGGGCATCTTGAATACTCAGGTTGTGGCTCATAGAATATTGCTCGATCAAATTACGGTGCAATTGGTCAATGGCACGGTCAAGGGGTATGAGCGTAAATTTTTCCAAATTGGATTTCAATTTCTTTTGGTGCTGTTTGTTGATTGCCCCTGCCAGCAGTTCGGAGTATGTGATAGAGCTGATGCAAAGATTGCTGGGTCCAAAGTCAACAAGCGATTCAATGATTTTTCCGTTGTTGCGGTCAATCACTTCTATCAGGATGTTGGTATCGCAAACTACCAATCCCTTTTTTTCCATGAGAGGCTGCGTAAATGTTCCTTACTTATCAATTGGCCTTTCAGAATGCCGCCCATTGCCCTCAATTCGGCAGCCGATTTGATTTTGTTTTTGGGAAGTAGTTGCCGCAATTTTTGTTTGTCCTCGTTTACTTCCACATCCAATCGGCTGAGCAGATCTTTGATCAATTTTGAATCTTTCTTGTTCTTGATATTTATAAGTAAGGTTTCCATGATTTAAAGTTAAAGAAAATTACTTCTCACCCAACCCTTTCAACTCTTTGCTGGCTTTCGCGCGGTTGAGGGCATTGGTGAAGGCTCCTCTCTGAAAATCTCTATATGCATCCGCTTTTTTCAGGAAAGCATGAAAGCCGTTACTCTGATGTAAGCCTGGCTTCAAGCGCTTTGGCAATTTCAATGGCAATTTCACTTTGCAACGAAAGCACATCTTTCAAATCGCGATCGTAGGTTTCGCCCCATAAGTGCTTGTCATTTTTTGCATCAATCAACCAGTTCATCACCAATAACCGTGGCCGTTTTCGTTGTGCCTTTGTATTGCAGCGTTGAAGTGCGCGATTTTACTTCCAAATCTGAAATCTTTACGAGATGGTTAAGGATTAGTAGAAGTTTTTTCTAATGGAGTAGCGTTCCCCGCTTTCATTGCCACCACCAATTCCTTTATGGCATGGGCAACTTTGCTGACTTGATTTCTATAATCCGTTTTATTTTGATTGTCCGTTTTGC
>JANOQB010000242.1:0-2809 GCA_031422215.1 Cytophagales bacterium
GAAAATACAAATACAGAGGTTAAAACAAGTAGCCTAATATCAAAAATGGATGAACCCTTTTCAACTGAAAAAAATAACCTTTGAAACTGCTGGTCACTACTTTCGAACACAAAATCCAAATCAGACTTTTTAGTCAGCCCCTTGATAGTAAAATTTTAGAGACTTTAGTCCCAAATACAAAACTGTCGCACCCCTTTGCCTTACAATAATCAAATCAAAATCAAGTTTATCGTATCTTTGAAACTTACCTCGCCTTTCCATGAAGGAGTTAAAATACATCAACAAATATTTACTTAAATACAAGTGGCACTTAGTGCTGGGGCTTGTGTTTGTGATCATCTCCAACTTGTTCCAGATTTTTCCGGCACAAATGGTGCGCCACTCCATCGATCTGGTTGTTGATAACATACGGGTTTATAGGTCTTTCGAAGGAAACGAAAACCAGGCAACTTTCTTCAGCATTTTTGCCCAAGGCATTTTGTTATATGCCTTGTTGATTTTGGTGATGGCCTTGCTGCGCGGTGTGTTCCTCTATTTTGTGAGGCAAACATTGATCGTGATGAGCCGCTTAGTGGAATATGATTTAAAAAACGAAATCTTTCAGCACTATCAATCGTTACCGCTCAGTTTCTACCGGAGAAACAACACAGGCGACCTGATGAACCGCATCAGCGAAGATGTAGGCCGGGTGCGCATGTACCTAGGGCCGTCCATCATGTATGGCCTTCAATTGGTGACTTTGTTTTTGATGTTGATACCGATCATGTTTGCCATCAGCCCAAAACTTACGTGGTACGCTCTCATTCCATTACCATTACTTTCGATTGGTATTTTTTATGTGAACACCATCATCGAGCATCGGTCGGAAGAAATACAAAAAAGTCAATCGCGGTTGAGCACTTTTGTGCAAGAAGCTTTTTCGGGCATCCGGGTGTTGAAATCATTTACACGCGAAAACGAATCGGTTAAAAATTTTACTAAAGAAAGCAATGAATATAAAAGGCAATCGCTGAAACTCACCCGCGTGCAGTCGTTGTTCTTTCCGTTGATCAACGGCCTGATCGGACTGAGCACTATACTCACTGTATATGCGGGCAGCGTAGAGGTGATCAATGGCTCTCTTACGTTTGGAAACATTGCCGAGTTTATCATCTACGTAAACTTGCTTACCTGGCCTGTTGCTTCGCTGGGCTGGACGATCAGTTTGGTGCAGCGGGCCGAAGCTTCCCAAAAGCGCATCAACGAATTTCTCACAACCAAGACAGACATCGTTTCAGAAAAAAACCTTGCGAGGGATATTGCTGGAAAAATCGAATTTGAAGATGTTTCATTCATCTATCCCGACACGGGCATTCAGGCACTGCGCAAAATTTCATTTAAAATAGAACCAGGCGAATCGCTCGCAATCATTGGCACCACCGGCTCGGGAAAAAGCACCGTATCGAACCTCATCAGCCGGTTGTACGATGTGAGCGCAGGCGAGATCAGGATCGATGACATACCCTTGAAGGATTACGAACTTGCAAATCTGCGGGGCCAAACAGGTATTGTGCCGCAAGATGTTTTTTTGTTCAGCGATACCATCTTCAACAATATTGCCTTTGGGCTATCCTCACCAGACGAGAGCAAAGTGATACAGGCAGCCAAAGATTCGGATGTGTTTAATAATATAAGTGCTTTCCCGCAAGGATTTAACACGCGCGTGGGCGAGCGGGGCATCACACTGTCAGGTGGGCAAAAGCAACGTGTGTCCATTGCACGTGCGGTGGCCCGCGAACCAAAAATCCTGATTATGGACGATGCGCTTTCGGCTGTGGATACAAAAACAGAAAACACCATACTCAACAGCATGAAGCGGATCATGCAAAACCGAACCAGCATTATTATTTCGCACCGGGTTTCTTCCGCCAAACTTGCCAACAAAATAATTGTGCTGCACGATGGTGCGATCATTGAAGAGGGTACCCACGAAACCCTCTTGACACAAAAAGGTGCCTACCAGGAATTGTACGAAAAACAAATGCAGGTTGACGAGGTTGAGTAGGGTTGTTTTTCACATCGCCCCCAAAGAGGGAGACTTTGTTAGGAAGTAGTAATCAGATTCATGCGACAGCTGTCCAAACAAACACCATACTCAAGTATGCCCAAAGTATTGAAAACAAAATGTGAACAATTGTTTCAAACGTTTTGCCCCTCCAAAGTTTTGAGGAGTAACCAAAAAACTGAACCAGCAATCGGATTGACCAAAATACTCCAAAACCAAGCGACACCTTTTTTCCCAACGGTGTGCTGATAAGTTCTGTGGATGATGTGAGGCACAATAAGCCAATAAGAAATACCACCAGCGCAATAAAGAATGTGTGAACGTACATCACTTGTCGATTGATAAGGCTCAGCGATTGAAGTTCTTTGTCCCAATTGAAATAGGTAGGAAAGATTGCATGAACCAATGACAACACGATCAAAAGAACACCGATTATCTTATAGTGAATCTCCATTATGCGCAAGAACAAAGGTTGAAACGAAAGGAGTCAATTTAATTTCTTTTACGATTCTAAGTTCTGCAGAACGAAATACCCTTTGCCAGCCAGAGCGAGGATAGAAATGAAAAGTTCCGATGTTGTACGCCAAAAAGTTGGCAACATCCCGTATGTGTTCCGTCACGATAATTTGCCCTATAGGTTTGATTGCCCGGTTTAGTTCTTTGAAAAAAACAATGCGTTCATTCTCATTTCTTATTTCGTGGGCGGCAAAAATAAGGAAGATGGCATCCACCGATTTATCTTTTAAAGGCAAACTTTGGGTACTT
>JANOQB010000243.1:0-3349 GCA_031422215.1 Cytophagales bacterium
TTTTCTTTTAGCCAAGCATACAACGGGTGCTGATCATTTCCTTTCACCGAAATTTTTTCAAACATCTGAAAAGTGACTCCATAGTTTTTATTGCAGAAAGACGCAATCTCGGTATTGGTGCCAGGCTCTTGTCCGCCAAAATTATTGGCTGGGAAACCAAGGATGATAATCTTGTTGCCAAAAGTTTCATGCAGCTTTTGCAGGTCGGCATACTGTGGGGTGTAGCCACATTCGGAAGCGGTGTTTACAATCAACAAAGTCTTGCCCTTGTAGGCCGAGAAATCAATGGACTTGCCGTCAAGGGAATTGATTTTGAAATCGTAAATGGATTGTGGATTCATTAGGGTAACAAGAAAAAGACTGATTATTAGTTTCATAGACAGTTGATTTATGGTGGTATAACAATGTTAACTGCCGGAATGTTCTGATTCGGACTGAACAAAGGCTCAAAACAAATAATGTTCTACATTTTCTCCGGCACAGCTATGCCCAGCAATCGCATCGCCTTTTCAATGGTGCTGGCCGTTACCTCCGAAAAAGCTATCCTGAATTTCAACTTGGCCTGATCACTTTCATTGAAGATAGGAATTGCTTGATAGAACTGGTTGTATTCTTTGGCCAATTCATACGCATAGTTGGCGATTACAGCAGGTGAATATTCGCGTGCCGCTTCTTGCAATTTATGGGTGTAATGATTGATCGTATAAATTACTTTGCGCTCGGATGGCTCGAGCACATCAACGTTTTTCAAAATTCCATCCACATGAATGTTCATGGCTTCCGCTTTTCTCAAAATTGACTTGATTCGTGCATGGGTGTATTGAATGAACGGCCCGGTGTAGCCTTGCAATTGAATGGATTCAGTCGGATCGAACATCATGCGCTTTTTAGGATCCACTTTTAGTAAAAAGAATTTCAATGCGCCCAATCCAATCATCTCCGACAAGTCCTTGATCTCCTGATCGGTGGACTCATCAATCTTTCCCAACTCGCGTGTTTGCTTCTCGGCTTCACTCACCATCTCCTCCATCAGGTCGTCCGCATCCACCACCGTGCCTTCGCGGCTCTTCATTTTGCCCGTGGGCAAATCCACCATGCCATACGACAAGTGATAACATTCCTTGGCCCAGGCATAACCGAGTTTGTCCAAAATCAAAAACAAAACTTTGAAATGATACTCCTGCTCGTTGCCAACGGTGTAAACTTGCTTACTGATTTTTGGAAAATCGCGGAAACGCAGAATGGCCGTGCCGATGTCTTGCGTCATGTAAACAGAAGTGCCATCGGAGCGCAACAAAACTTTTTGATCCAGTCCATCGGGAGTCAGATCAACCCACACCGAGCCATCCTCTTTCCTGAAGAATACTCCCTGCTCAACACCGCGCAACACTTCTTCTTTTCCAAGCAAATAAGTTTCCGATTCGTAATAAAGTCTTTCGAAATCCACGCCCATGCGCTTGTAGGTGGACTCAAATCCTTTGTACACCCAGCCATTCATTGTAGTCCAAAGTTTTATTATCTCGGAATCTTTTTGTTCCCACTGCTGCAACATCTGCACAGCCAGTTTCATGATGGGGGCTTGCTTCTCAGCTTCTTCTTTTCCTGCTCCTTTCTCTTCCAGCTCTTTGCATTGCGATTTATAAACCTTGTCGAACTCGACATAGTATTTGCCTACGAGTTTATCACCTTTCATGCCGCTGCTTTGTGGAGTTTCGCCCTGGCCAAACAATTTCCAGGCGGCCATGCTTTTGCAGATGTGAATGCCACGGTCGTTGATGATCTGCACTTTGTGCACCGTGTAGCCAAGTGCTTTATAAATTTCCGCCACCGAGTAGCCAAGAAAATTATTTCTCAAATGACCTAAGTGCAAGGGCTTGTTGGTGTTGGGTGAAGAATACTCTACCATAATCTCATCGCCTGTTGGGTGCGTGATCCCAAATGAAGGAATGGAATAAATGGATTGAAAAACTTCAAGCCAAGCTGCATCGGTCACAACTAGATTAAGAAAACCTTTCACCACGTTATAGCGGCTGATTATGCCCGAATGTTGTTGCAGATGATCGCCTATCAACATGGCAGTTTCTTCAGGCCCCCTTTTCGAAATTTTTGTCAACGGAAAACACACCAAAGTATGCGATCCTTCAAAGCCTTCATTGGTTGGCTGCAATTGAAATTGCTCTACCGACTGATTAAAAAGTGCTGCAATTGCTTTTTGTATTTCAGCGCGAAGGGATAAATCTATATTCATTAAGTTATTGGATGTGAGAATTGAGATATGAGATATGATACGTCATCGAAGTTGGTTTCTCAATACTCATATCTCACTACTCAATACTCTAATATATAAGCAAACATCAACGGGGCCACGATGGTCGCATCGCTTTCCACAATAAACTTGGGCGTATCGATGTTCAATTTTCCCCACGTGATTTTTTCGTTGGGCACGGCACCCGAATATGAACCGTAGCTGGTGGTGCTGTCGCTGATCTGGCAGAAATAACTCCAGAACGGAATGGTGTCGCGCTCCAAGTCCTGATGAAGCATGGGCACCACGCAAATCGGGAAGTCGCCAGCAATGCCACCGCCAATCTGGAAGAAGCCGATGCCATCTTTGCCAGAATTCTTGGTGTACCAATCGGCCAGCCACACCATGTATTCAATTCCCGACTTCATGGTACTTGCTTTCAGTTCGCCCGTAATACAGTAGGAAGCAAAAATATTTCCCATGGTGGAGTCTTCCCAGCCGGGCACTACCATCGGCATGTTTTTTTCTGCTGCTGCAATTTTTCTTCTGCGCGTTCCTCAATCCCTTCCTTCTCTTTTTGAAATTCTTCTAAAAGATGAATCACTTGAGCATTTTCTTTCGATAAAGTTTCTTTCATCTCTTCGAAGGCTTTATTCTGTTGTTGTACTCTTTCTTCGGCGTCAGCATTCTTTATTTTCAGCGCTGCTGTCTGCTTTTCGAGATCAGCCATAGCTCCTTGGATCTGGATTTTCTCATCTTCTATCGCCTGGAATTGCTGGTTCCAAATAGCTTGACTGCTTTTGAGAAAGTTCTCTTTTTCAGCTTTTTCACTCTGCAGCTGTTGCTCGAGGTCCGATACAGCACTTAATTTTTGTTTGAGTTCCTTGTTCTCGTATTCCAATTTGGTCTTTTCGTTCGTAATCACTTCCATTCGCTGAAATTGCTGTTGAAGAACGGCATCGACGTTTGAGTTCGTAGAGCTTTTCATAATCTCTTTCATTTCATCCAGAAGATCTTTGAGTTCGTCGTCGACTCGACTTTTAAAAACTTGATTGCTTTTTAATGGTGAGACTTCAGTCTTTATCTCATCTTCCGGGTCGTCGT
>JANOQB010000244.1:0-13412 GCA_031422215.1 Cytophagales bacterium
TGTGGCTTGATTATCTCACCATATAATAAAGCCTTTAAGCATCAATGAAATCCGAAAGCGAGCCACTGAATTTTCGAAGGAGTGGGAGCATGTGAAGGAGGAGCGTGCAGAAGCCCAAACTTTTTGGAACAATTTCTTCAACGTATTTGGTGTTTCCAGAAAACGGGTAGCGAGTTTCGAAAAGCCAGTAAAGAAGGCTGACGGCCATCAAGGCTTCATTGATTTATTGTGGAAGGGCATTGTGCTGGTAGAGCACAAAAGCAAAGGCAAGGACCTCCATACCGCCTATAAACAAGCCAAGGATTATTTTCCCGGACTTAAGGACGAAGAACTGCCACGGTATATCGTGGTATCAAACTTTCAGGATTTAAAACTGTATGATCTGGAATGTGGAACGGAGGCAGAGTTTACACTAAAAGAACTCTACAAAAACATAAACCTCTTTGGATTTATAAGCGGATACCAGCAGCGGGTTTACAAAGATCAAGAACCTGTAAACATAAAGGCAGCCGAACTCATGGGCGGTTTGCACGATGCCCTTTTGGCCAATGGCTATCAAGGCCATGAGTTGGAAATAATGCTGGTGCGATTGCTGTTCTGCCTCTTTGCCGAAGACACTACTATTTTTGATAAGCAACAGTTCACCGAGTATATCGAGTTACGCACTAAGCCTGATGGCAGCGATTTGGGCATTCACCTGGGGCAACTTTTTCAAACACTCAATTCGGCAGAAGACAAAAGGCAGAAAAACTTAGACGAGCAAGTGGCTGCCTTTCCGTATGTTAACGGATCTCTGTTTGCCGAGCCACTGCACCTGGCCGCCTTCAACAGCGAGATGCGCAATAAATTATTGACATGCTGTTACTTCGATTGGAGCGTGATCTCTCCTGCCATTTTTGGTTCCATGTTTCAAGGCATTATGAACCCGAAAGAGAGAAGGAATTTAGGTGCGCACTATACAAGCGAAAAAAACATCCTCAAACTTATCCAAGGTCTGTTTTTGGATGAATTGTGGCAGGAGTTTGAATCCATAAAAACCAATACGGGCAAACTTCAGAAGTTCCACGAGAAAATATCCAAACTGAAATTCCTCGACCCGGCCTGTGGAAGTGGCAACTTTTTGATCATCACATACAGGGAACTTCGCCTATTGGAACTGGAGGTACTAAAAATACTTTACAGAGGACAGTTTGTAACAGACGTGAGCACATTGAGCAAGATAGATGTGGATGCCTTCTATGGAATTGAGTACGAAGAATTTGCTGCACAGATTGCCACGGTAGCAATGTGGTTGAGTGATCATCAAATGAACATGCGTTTGTCTTCCGAGTTTGGTGAGTACTATAAAAGATTGCCTTTAAAGAAAAGTGCCACCATTGTGCACGGCAATGCATTGCGATTGGATTGGCAGAGTTTGCTAAACCCGCTGAACAGCATGGATATTGAAGCTGACCATGCCAATGTGTATTTGGTAAAAGAGCCCGAAGCCCAGTACAAAGAAGTGAACATCAAAGTGAAATCGTACCAGATTATAGAGAGCGAAAAACCTGTGGCAAAAGCGCGTGTTACATTCGATTATATTTTAGGGAATCCACCATTTGTTGGAACTGCCTATCAAAATAAAGAGCAAAAAGAAGACATCGCCAAAGTCTTCAAAGGAGTTAAATCATCTGGAATGCTTGACTATGTGTGTGCCTGGTATGTTTTGGCAGCAAGATTTATGGGTGATACGGCCATTCAAGCAGCATTTGTTTCCACCAATTCCATAACACAAGGTGAGCAGCCCGCCATTCTATGGAATGAGCTTTTCCGATTGAGCATTAAGATCAAATTTGCCCATCGCACTTTCAGATGGAACAATGAAGCCAAAGGCAAGGCGGCCGTTCATGTTGTTATCATTGGTTTCGGGGTTGGTGATGCCAGCCATAAAGCGTTGTATGAATACACGAACATTCAGGGAGAGCCGCTTTCAAGAAAGGTAAACAACATTAATCCGTATTTGGTGGCAGGCGATGATATTACACTCCCTTCTAGTAACAGACCGATTTGTTCAGCTCCGATCATGCAATCTGGAAGTGCGCTCAACGATGGTGGTTTTTTCATTCTTTCATCGGAAGAAGTAGAATCTCTTATTGAAAAATATCCGGCTTGTAGAAGTTTGATCAAGAAGTTTTACAGTGGATACGATTTTTTGAACCGATCTCACCGTTGGTGCTTATGGCTAAAGGATACAAACCCGACTGAGCTAAGAAAATATCCTGAGATATTATACCGCATAGAAAAAGTAAAGGAATTCAGGGAAGGAAGTAAAAGGATCAATACGAGAAAAATGGCTGCCTTTCCTTATTTATTTTCTGAAGAAAGACAACCATCAAGTGAGTTCTTGCTGATACCCAAGGTGAGTTCTGAAAACCGCCTCTATATTCCCATCGGGTACATGTCAAAAGACGATATAATCACCGACAAAAACTTTTTTGTTTCCAATGCTTCCGCGTACCATTTTGGAATTCTTACCTCTTTGATGCACATGACCTGGATGCGATATGTATGCGGTCGCCTTAAAAGTGATTATAGCTATTCAAATACGATTGTTTACAACAACTTCCCTTGGCCACAAGATTTGCCCAAGCAAAAAATTAAGGGCGTGGAAAAATTGGCTGAACAAGTATTGAAGGTGCGCGAGTGCTATCCCGAAAGTTCGCTGGCCGATTTATACGATCCGCTTACCATGCCAGCCGATCTTGTTCGTACCCACCAGGATTTGGATAAGTTTGTTGACACTTGCTACAGGCCACAACCGTTCGATACCGAAATGCAGCGCATCGAATTCCTCTTCGAACTTTATAAAAAATATACCCAGCCTCTCTTTGGCTCCGAAAAGAAAATAAAAAGGAAATTGAAATAAAATCCAAAATTGGTTATGGCTGAAAATCCAAATTCTCAGTCACCCTCCTCCCCTCTTTCTTAAACGTCTCCATATAAATAGAAATCCGTTTCTTCGCTGTTTCCAAATCGCTATTGTCCAAATTGATGTTCAGCAAATCTATGAACCAAGGGGCTTTCACATTGTCCATCACATAAGTCTTGGTTATCTCTCGGGAAATGGGGAGCGTGGATATTTTTGAATCATCGTGCACATCTTTGTTGCTGGCGCTGAGCAATTTTTTATACTCCTCTTTCAACAAGCGCTCGAACAAGGCCGCATCAAAAACATCGCCTGGTTTTACTTCAGTTTCAACATCGCCTTCCGTTAGCGTGGCACCTTTGTGAAACCACTCCCACAAAATGCTCAAGCGGATTTCTCCCGTGGCCATGTCTTCCATCAGATATAGAATATCATCGTTGCCAAAGTAATCGGCAGGCTTCAACGCTGCGGCTTGCATGCCTTGCAGAAAGGCATTTCCATATTGCAATGCCACACTCAATAAATTTCGCGCACCGCGAATGGTTGTTGGTGCAGGCTCCAACAGTGTCAGTCCTTCGGCATCTTGCTTCGAGTAAGTGAGTGAAGGAAATTTTCTGCCAAGTTGATTTTGTGCTCCGGCTTTCTCCCATACAGGACGCACGATGTGTACCATTTTCCAATGCGCCACCCACTTGCCACTGGCACCATCGCGCTGTTCACGTTCTGCACCGGCCACGGCTTTTCTCATGCTCGCTTCAACCCCATCTTTCGAGCCAACCGGTATGTTGGGCTCCATGCCGCCTTGCCATAAAGCGAAGTTGCCATTCTTATCAGGCGTGTTCACCGCCCGCCTCACGCGGTCTTCATAGTTGCGCATGTAGCCATACGTCATCACGATACTTTCAATATTTGGGTTGATGAAATTTTTGTCCCACGACATCGCATCGGATACACTGTTGATGTAATCCCACCGGCCCGTGTTGAACCCGACAAAATGCTTACCGAGGGCGACACGGATTTCCATCAACTGATAAGTGGCTTCCAATTGTTCTACCAACACGTAAACTTTTATTGTTCCAATCGGCAATCCAAGGTGGGCTTCCAGTGCGTTCATCATATCATTCCAAAGTGCTGCTTCCTCGGCAGTTTGGATTTTGGGCAAGTATAGAACAACTGAAGACCCTGCCTTTTGCAAGGCTTGACAATTATTGACAACGTACAAAGTCATGTCCACTATGGAAGCGGCCATAGCCAATCCGTTTACATCACGGATGTGCCTGTCGTCCAAATGAAGGCCACGGCAACGAAAAATCTTTGTGGTGAAATTCATTTGTTCTTTCCAATCGTAGATGATATTGCGGCCAAGAAAACCCAATGACCATTTGTTCATTTCACTGGCCACCTTCTCTGCAACTTTCATGAACACATCATCTTTATGAATGGCCAATTTCAAATTGCGTTGGTTGTCGAGCGACATAGCATTGATTTGACCGAGGGCATCTTCTCCATCGAACATCCAACCATCGGCACCGGAGAGCAACGCATAACCCACATTGCGGATACTGTTTTCGATTGGTGCGTTTGGTTTTGCTGCGGGCCCGGTGCCTTGTATCCATTGGCGTTGCAGGTCGTGCGGGATGCTGGAACCTTCGAAGTTGCCCACGCGGGCGTCTTTTACTTGGGTGGTTGTTCTTGAGATAGTTTTATCTTCATCCAAAAAAGTAATCTTCGATTTATTTTTCTGCCGCTCAGCCCTGCGGTTAAGGCGTGTGGCCATCAACAATTTTATTTCTAAGTTAAAATGGGCGAGAGAAGAAAGTGCGGTCAATACTTTATCGGTATAGACATCAACATAAGTTTCGCTTAGGCCATTTCGGATTTTAATGGAGTTCATAATCAGTTTATAGGGGGTCTACTTTGCTAAATTTAGTTTTTTCTATTGAGCCATACACCGCAAGTAATCAGGCCTATTGCAACCACCAATATCAACAAATAAACAAAACCTTTCGATACATCATAAACCTCTGTTACTGCAACCGATCCCATCTTTTCATAAACGGGAATCATCCATGTGGTAAGATAAGCCTGCATGCCCGTAAGTAAACTCACCACAAACAACATTATGAAACTATGCTTCACCGTGAAGCGGAACAACTCGGATTCTTTTCCCACAAGGCCCACGGCAGCAGCACCAATGGCGATGGATTGTGGTGAAATCATTTTGCCTGTCACTCCGCCCGAAGCGTTGGCACTTACCGTTACCACAGGATCGACCCCAAGGGTTTCGGCAGTCGTGGCTTGCAGTTTGCAGAACAATGCGTTCGATGAAGTATCGGAGCCCGTGAGGAATACGCCAAGCCAACCGAGCACGGGTGAGAAAAATGGGAATAGAAATCCGGTGCTGGCCAATGCAACGGCCATTGTTGTTGACATGCCTGAATAGTTGGCGATAAATGCGAAGCCAACTACTGCGGCAATGGTGATGATGGGAAGTGCTAATTGCTTTAATGTTGATAAATAAATTTTGACTCCTTCTTTGAAAGTCATGCCGATGAGCGGCAAAGAAATGATGGAAGCCAATAACACTGCCGTGCCCGGTGCCGATATATAATTGAATTCAAAAGGTTTGATAACGAGCGGACTGCCATCGGCTTTGAGGATGGCGTCAAACAATCCTGGTATGTTGAACTTGATAAATGATATGGAATTTAATGCTGCTTTGACGGATGGCAAGCCCCAAGCGATAATGAAAATGGTCATGACAATAAAGGGTGACCACGCGCGAAAAACTTGTGCCGGTGAATATTTTAATTGCGCATCAATTGTTTGTGGAGGCTCCTCGCTGAAACGCCAATTGCTTTTCGGTTTCCAGAATTTTAGAAAAACCATGAGGCAAACAATGGAGGCAATACCGGCCATAACATCGGGCAGCATGGGGCCAAAATAATTGGCAGCCAACCATTGAAAGAATGCAAACGAAACACCCGACACCAATATAGCGGGCAGCACTTCGATGGATTTTTTGAAACCCGCCATCAACACAACCAAATAAAACGGAACAATGACGGAAAGTATAGGCAATGTTCGTCCGACCATTTGTGAAATGGCCATCTCCGGAATATCGGAAATGCGAGAGGCCATAATGATGGGTGTTCCTACAGAACCAAATGCAACCGGTGCTGTGTTGGCGATCAAACAAATCCCCGCTGCATATAGTGGATTGAAGCCGAGCCCAACCAACATGGCCGCAGAAATGGCGACAGGCGCACCAAACCCTGCCGCACCTTCAAGGAATGCACCGAATGAAAATGCAATCAATAATGCTTGAAGCCTTCTGTCGGGTGTGATGGAGGCCATGAAATTTTTTATGATTTCGAATTGCCCGCTCTTCACGGTGATGTTGAAAAGAAAAACCGCTCCAATGATGATCCAACAAATCGGAAACAAACCATACAACGCACCATGCAACCCCGAGAGCAAAGCAAGTTTTGCCGGCATGCCATATACCACGATGGCCAATATAATGGCGAGCAAGATGGTGAGGAGGCTGGCGAGGTAGCCCTTCATTTTTTTTATCAGCATCCAAAAAATAAAAAAGACGGGGATGGCAGCAACGAAAGCAGATAAAGCAATGTTGTTAAACGGATCGGTGAGTTGGGTCCAGGGCATCGGTTGAGGCTTAATGTTTTAATTTTTGTGTCATGATTTGAAATTTCTAACTCTTATTGGGTCATAATAATTTCGGATTTTGGGTTTCAATTCACTTCGGATTCAATTCATCCCCTTTGTAGTTGCCATGCTGACATCTCCATAGTGTTACACATAAATCAGTTACAAGAATAAACTTCCCTGCCCTTTTTAAAAGTTTTCATCACTTCAATTTTTTCATTTTTAATTTGCATCAACGCAAGGTCAGCCACGCTTCCCAACTCAAATATTGGAAGATTGGGATTCAAAACATGTTGTGGCCTCACCGAAGCCATCTCCCACGCTTCCTCCAATGTCGCCAACTTATTTCCAATTAAAAATTCAACACCTTGCTTGATGTTGGAAGCAGACCCAGCGAAAATCGATGGGTTGTTTCGCAAATGAAGTTTCCCCTCTTTGGTCATTGTTACTTGTCCACCGATGTGAAGATCATAATCACCGGGCGGCATGCCGGCCAGCGAAACGCTGTCGCTAACCAGAATCAATTTCCCTTTTTTCACTTTTTGAAAAACATGGATCACTTCGGCAGGCAGATGAATGCCATCGGCAATGATGGAAGCGCCCAGCCGGTCATCGGCCAATTGCGACCATAAATAATTTGGATGGCGTATCAATGTTGGGTGGGTGCCATTTCCAAGATGTGTGGACATTGTTGCGCCCTCACTCACCGCATCCAACAACTGTTGATGAGTGGCTTGTGTATGGCCGATGAAGACAAGGATATTGTTCTTCACACATTGCTCGATGAGCAAGTTTGAATTTTCCCATTCAGGAGAAAGCGTGATGATCCTTATCAAACCTTGAGCAGCTTCCTGCCATTGTTGTATCAAATTCCAATCGGGGGACCGGACAAATTCTTTTGGATGGGCACCCCGTGGGCCATCGAATGGGGAAATAAATGGTCCTTCCAAGTGGATGCCTTCGGTGCTCCAGCGGACCAGTTCATCTTGCTGCCTAAGGGCAACAACTTGCTTGATCAGTTTGGTTATCTGTTCAACGCTGTTGGTAATGATGGTTGGGCAATGTGAGGTAACGCCTTCTTTATAAAGGAAGCGCGTGATGGAAGCAAGCTGAAGCGGATCGTCATACAATTCGTTGTAATCAAAACCACCATACCCATTGACTTGTAAATCGGTGAAGCCTGGGCCTATGAAAATTTGATTACCAGTGGAGAGTATCGTTGAGATATCACGGATGTGTTCCTTTTCAATAGCGATCTCAATTGGAGTGCTATCCTTAAAGAAGTGTGCTTGAAGTTTCATAACTAAATTTTCCATTTGCGGATTCGATGTCCATACACCGCATAAAACACGAGATAAAGATAACAAGGAAAGAGAACCCAATACGCCAACCGCACATTATACAAATCGGCCACGTGCCCATAGAACAATGGCATGATGGCGTTGCCGCACAGGCCCATGATCATGATCGAAGCACCGAGCTTGGTAAACCTGCCGAGCCCATCCAATGCAAGCGGCCAGATGCCAGCCCAAACCAATGAATTGGCCAAGCCCAGCAACACCACAAACCATATCGAAATATCGGCAGTGTGCCCTAAAAATTTTATTTCTCCCAAAGAGAAAACTATTAGCAGTGTAAAGACCGTGCCCAGTACCGTACATAGCCTTAACATATTTACCTGACTGATGAATTTCGGAATGAGTGCAATACCGATCACATAGCCACAGATGGTGGCGAAGAGTGTATAAGATGGAAACACTTTGGCTTCGATCAAACCAATATTCATTGAATTGGCGTATCCAATAATCGTATCAATGGCAATAACTTGTGTGCCTACATGTACGAAGATGGCGAATGCCCCCAGGATGAGATGGGGAAATTGGAATATGCTGGTCTTGTCTGAATTGGCAGCAGCCACATCCGAAGTTTCATGTTCTGTATCAATCTCGGGCAACGGTGAAAACCGCACCATCAACCCCAGGGCAAACAAGACCGTTCCCACTATGGAGTATGGAATGATCACCCTCCGTATCAACTCATCGAGTGCAGCATTTTTTTCTGCTTCACCCATGGTACTTAATTGTTTGAACAACTCAGTATCACCCACTCTCAAAATCACCGCGGCAAAAATAAGGGGGGCAAGAATGCCTGCGCCTTTGTTGAAGATGCCCATGATGCTGATACGTTGTGCGGCCCTTTCTTTTGGCCCCAGCACGGTGATGTAAGGATTCGCTGCTGTTTGCAGAATGGCCAAGCCTGTGCCCAGCGTGAACAATCCCACTAAAAATATTTCGTACGTGCGACTCAGGGCGGCTGGCACAAAAATAAATGCACCCACGGCCATTACCCAAAAGCCTATCATCATGCCTTTCTTGAATCCCACCGATTTCAATAAATAAGAGGAAGGCACCGACATGATGAAATAAGAAATATAGAATGCGAACGTGACGAGATATGATTTGAAGTTGCTCAGCTCGCAGGCGATTTTAAAGTAAGGGATCAAAATCGCGTTGACCCACGACACGAAACCAAAGATGAAAAACAACAGGCCAATGATAATGATGGAGATTCGCGTGTCGCGTTTGGTGAGAGCGGCAACTTGGATGGATGTGCTCATAGGATCTCACCCCCGACCCCTCTCCGGAGGAGAGGGGTGACACTCGATTTAAACTTTGCAATCAATTCTAATCTTTGCATTTTCTAAATTGCATTTGAGTAATCCTCCAAAAGAAAAAAGGTGAATCTATGCGGATAATTTAGCGCATCACTCTGGTTTCTCTATCTTCATTTCAAATTTAAATTCAAGTTCAAGTTCAGATTGAAGATCAAACTCAACGAACTAACTCCAAACTTCTACATTCTGACTTCTATATTCTGACTTCTGACTATCCTCAATCAATCGAAGCAAATTTCAAGCACACTGGCTTTCCCACTTCAATCTTTTTTCCAGTGTCCGAGAGCAACCCGGTTTTTTTATCGCGCTTGAAGATCACGATCTCATTACTGTCCTGATTGGCGGCCAGGAGGAAATTTCCTGTTGGGTCTATTGCAAAGTTGCGAGGGATTTTTCCAAGCGTGGATTGCCTACCAACAAAAGCCAGTTTTCCTTTTTTATCAACGGAATAAATTCCCAACTCATTCAAATCGCCTCGCATGGAGCCGTATAGAAATTTTCCATCGGGGGATACATGGATATCGGCAGCGTTTACTTTTCCTGTAAAACCGATTGGTGCCATGCTCACTTTCTGTTTCTCTTTCAACTTTCCATCGGCATAGTCAAACGCTGTTACATCACCCGTAAATTCGTGGATCACGTAGGCGTATTGCCCATTCGGATGAAACGTGAAATGCCGCGGGCCACCTCCCACAGCAATGCTGGCAAAAGGAGGTTTTGCCGGGGCAAGTGGTTTGGCTTTGGAATAATCCACGCTATAAATATTTACTTTATCGGTCCCCAAATCCGGTACAAATAAATAACGGTCGTCCTGCGACAATACCGTAGCATGCACGTGAGGCTTTTCCTGATTGGGTTTCACTACGCTGCTTCCGGTGTGCTGGATGTTTTGTATATCTTGGTTAAGCGATCCATCGGCATTGATAGGTATGGCCGTTAAACTTCCGCCACTATAGTTGCCGACAAATACAAATTTCTTGTTCGCGTCAACGGAAACATAACAAGGGCCGGGGCCTCCTGCACTCGCGCTGTTTATAAAAACCAATTTGCCCGTTGCGGCATCAAACGAAAAGGCATTGATAGTTCCTTCGCTTCCCTCTCCCACAGAATAAACATTTCTTCGGTCGCGAGAGATGGCAAGATACGATGGATTTTTAATGCTGCCTTCCTCTGCACGGTAACTGAACTCGCCTGTTTCGCTATTAAAAGAATACACATATATACCTTGGCTTTTTCCGGCCACCGTATAAGTGCCCACAAGCAAGTTGTAAATTTTGTTAGTGGATTTGTCGCCTTGCACCAGTGTGCAAAGGCACATCATCATTGCAAGCATGAGTGATAAAACGGGCTTCATAGTATTTGCTATTTATGTTTTGAGGTTTGAATATAGTGGGATTGATAATTTTTAGCTATAACATTTTTATGAATGGAGAAACCTCACCCTGAACACTTGATTGAAACTTTGCACTTGATTCAAAATTCGTGTCACACTTTATGAATCGCATTTATAACACTTTAGTAATGTTGATCTACCACGGCAAGGGATAGAAACGGAAAGCCCGAAGCGCGTTGGATTTGTGGGTAGGCCGGACTTGAAGTGGATAGCCCAGTGGCGCCTCGCCATGCCGCCAAAAAATCTGTACTGTCAACGATTACAAGGAACAAACCCAATTCTCCGTTCACAAACCAGTTACTCTACCTTGACACTAACCTCTTTTCATATTGAGTTCAATACCCTACCTTTTGATGCATATCCAAAAACTATGCTTTGATGATGGCCAATCAACAACCGCCCAAAAGATTTCTTTCCATTGATGCCCTCCGTGGTTTTGACATGCTCCTGATAACGGGCGCGGGTTCTTTTGTTTTTTTGTTGCATGGCATTACCGGATTGGATTGGGTGGACGCGCTTGCTCTGCAATTTGAACATCCGGCCTGGAACGGATTCACCTTTTATGATTTTATTTTTCCTCTCTTTCTTTTTATTGCCGGAGTCTCGCTACCCTTTTCGCTGAACAAAGGATTGGAGCAAGGGCTTACAAAGTCACAGCTATACAAAAAGGCTTTTATACGGATGCTGATCCTGATTGCGCTTGGCATCATAGACAAGAATGCTCCGGTTCCTTTTTTCGATTGGTCGCAAATACGCATTGTGGGCGTACTGCAACGTATTGGGTTTGCTGGATTTATTGTCACCATCCTTTATTTGAATTTTGATTTCAGGGCCAGGATATTTTGGATAGGCGGGTTGCTGCTTCTCTACTATGCTGCCATGTACCTCATCCCCGTGCCCGGCTTTGGTGCTGGTGATCTTTCCTTTGAAGGCAACTTGCACGGCTGGATTGACAGGGCCATTCTTCCCGGCAGGTTGTTGCAAAAGACATATGATGAAAATGGGATATTGACCCAAATGCCTGCACTGTGCCTCACTGTGATGGGAAGTTTGGCGGGCGACATCTTCCGGAACAAAATACTTTCCGATACTCTGAAGCTACGGAACCTGTTGCTCGCAGGAATTTTTTGTGTCGCGGTTGGCCTTCTGTGGAGTTTTCATTTTCCAATCAATAAACATTTGTGGAGCAGTTCTTTTATCATGCTCACGGGCGGCATGGCCTTTCTCTCGATCGGATTGTTTTATTGGATAATCGATATTCTCCATTTTCAAAAATGGTCTTTCTTCTTCACCGTCATTGGCATGAACAGCCTCACCGTCTATATGGCATATCGGCTTATTGATTTTGGATACACTTCGCGGCTACTTTTTAGCGGCCTTTATTCAATAGGTGATGAAAAGTGGCATCCGGTTTTTGAAAGCCTCGGTGCACTGGCTTTGGTTTGGGTTTTCCTTTATATTTTGTTCAGGCTTAAGATTTTTGTGAAGGTGTGAGTGAGAATATGATCAGCTATAATTCTTGTTAAACACACCTTACTACCCCTCTAAAAAACCCAACACTCTCGGCAACGCCCAATGCCGGGTCTCCTTTCTGTTCGTATTCCAAACTGCACATGCCCGAATATCCCGATTTGTTCAGTGCCTTTACCAGATTTACAAAATCCATTTTGCCCCGGCCAATGACTACGTTTTGTGCTTTTTCCATTGGTGCGTCAACATCTTTTATGTGCATGTCGTAAATGCGGTCTTTGAATTTTAACAACATGGCTGCTGGGTCGTGGCCACAGCGAAAGGTGTGACCAATATCCAAACAGATGCCCATGACGGGATCCATTGCTTTGATCTTGTCGAAGATGCTGTCAATATCCGGAAAGAGTTTGTCTTCGGGGCCGTGGTTGTGAATGGCCACTTTGATATCATATTCTTTTGCCTTCTTCTCCACATAATTTAGAACAGCTAAGTCAGGAGCGGCAATAATGATTTTCACCGCGGCCATCTGCGCATAGTTGAATGCATCGTCAACCTCCTTCTCGGTTTTTAGATAGATCACGCCAAGGCCATACACAGTAATGCCAGCAGATTTAAACTTACCAATCACTTCATCAACATGCTGCTGGTTGCTATCGTACGGCAATTGAAAGTTTTTAAGTGAGATGTTCTTTACATCCACTGCCTTCATCACTTCGATGACTTTATCAATGTTGTCTTTGTATTCCAGAAAAGTATAACCGGCAATGCCGATATTGATTGTCCCATTTGGTTTGATTGGCATTGTAACAGCCTGACCTGTTAATGTGGGAAGTGTAGTGGCCAACGCACCCACACTGGCAAGTTTTACAAAATCGCGTCTTGTTGTCATATTGTTGGTTTTACCTATTTAAAAAAATCCATGTTCACTTATACGTTAAACACTTTGATCAAAGCAACGATGCTGAAGCCATATCCAAAAAGCAAATACATTTCGGATGCAATTGCAAGGCCGTGGCCGGAAACAAATTGCTTACCGGATGCTCAAAACAATTCCTCACTGCCATGGCCTTCCGTTGGTCGGGCACCGAGCAAATTATATTTTTTGATTTTAAAATTTGCTTCACCGACATGCTGATGGCCCGCTTAGGAACCTCATCCATACTTTTGAACCAACCTTCGCCAAGTTGTTGTCTTCGGCAGCCTTCATCCAACTCAACAACAATGTATGGTTCTTCAGTTTCAAAATCTGCCGGAGGATCATTGAAAGCGAGATGTCCGTTTTCCCCGATCCCAACAAAAGC
>JANOQB010000245.1:0-6311 GCA_031422215.1 Cytophagales bacterium
ATTCTTCAATAATGATCTGCATGTCCCTCACCACAAACCCAATGTCAATCCAAACGCCTCTCACTTTCCTCCACTCCCGTATCACAAAAGCAATGTTGTATTCTCCCGCAGCACCGGGCGCATCCCAAAGCAATGTGCCCGTGGTTGGGTTGATGGTGAACTTGGGTGTGCCATTTCCATTTTCGTTTGCTGTGGCATAGTTTAACCCTGCCTGATCGTAAAACTTCCTCGAGCTTGGATCAAGATAACCATTTACAAAAACACCTTCGTCCCTTTTGGGTATGGCCAATTCATAAGAAAGACTATCGCCATCAGGATCGTATGCACCGGGGTTGTGGTAGAAGGCAGAACCTGTGCACCCTTTGTCGATAGGCGGCACCAGCAATCGCGGTGTGTTGCTGCAACCCAGAAAGGGATCTATCACAATCTTTGTTTCGAGATAAAACTTGGTGTCCACCGAATTGGTCATATTCAATATGCCGGCATTGCGGTTGGGCTCCAGGTAGCTGATCACATATTCACCAGGCCCAGGAAATGTGTGTTCAACAGTAAAAGAAACCGTTCCTATTTCAGGGCCCAAATCGGGCCGCCTAGTATTATCAATGGATGGCGTGTTGAAAATCGGGCTTCCATCACCAAAATCAAGATCGCCATCGCCAAATTTTATGGGCGAACCAGTATCAGTATAAACAGTGATGGTGATTTTAAAGGTGAGATCGGTACAACTTACCCGCTCCAATGTGATTTCGCCAGCCCGTAAGTGAGTGGCATGCGCGTTTATTGAACCGATGAGCAGCACAAAAAAAACTGCTGTCAGGGTTTTTATAAGATATGATTTGGATTTATTGATCATGCCCATGTTTTATCCTACATCGTAGAACACAAATGAAATGGAATAGGTTACAAGTAACGATATTTTGTTTGCCCGTAAAAGCCTTTTCAAACTGATGAACGATAAATGGGGGAAAATTATTTCAGTTTGGTTTGCATTTAGTTGCCTTTATATTGCGTTCCCATTTAAAACATTTGCCAAAAGTATGAGAGTAGTAGGAGAGATTGCCCATCCTCAGCTTAAAATCACAATTTTTAATTGGAATAACCGATATTTAATCAAATTGGAAGATGGCCCTTTTGAGCAAACCTTTAAAGTGAGCGAACTTGACATTGCTTCGGAGGAGGAACTTAAGAAAGCAGTTGACGCAGAATTTCTGCAACAAGCCATAGACAGGTTTCAAGATATGGCCCAATCCCTTCACAAATCATTGGAAAGGAACAATTGATTTCTGATTTCAACGGGTTTGTGGAATGGCGCGCCAGCCGTTAACTTTGAACCCCTATTAGCATCCATTGATGGAATTATTAGAAGAAAAAAAGAACAAGAACAAACCGTATAAACCTATACTGGAAGGGATTCCCGATTGGCCGGTATATCAGCTAAGCAAAAACAGAAAAGAATTTGTGGAAGAGGTGGCGCGCAAGTCGTTTGAGCGCATTCTGCAACTGCGCCCTTCGCGCAAGCAACTTATTGATGATCTGGAGGCCACTGTATATCGCGAGCAAAACCGCATCAAGCGAAACCGATGGAGAGTGGATCCGAAAGACGACTCGCGCTTTTGGGCCACCGTAAAAAAGGAGTTGATAGAGGCAGGCGCCAAAGCCAGCGAAACGGACAAAACACAAGAAGAAATATTGAAGCGCATTGTTTCGCGCTATGCCAATGAGATAGCCGGAAACTTTAAACCCAACTCGTACCGCGTAACACGCGAAGTGATCAAATTTTGGTTTGCCCGGTTGCTGAATGGTGCGCGTGTAAAAAAATTCGGGGCCTTTTTCCGAACTCAATATACCCTTCGCGACAAAATCCATATTGTTGGCCGCGTAAAATTATTGAGGAAGCTGGCCATGAAAGGAACGGTGGTGATGGTGCCAACACACTTCAGCAACTTAGATTCAATTTTGATCGGCTGGGTTATCCATTCTCTCGGGCTGCCTGCATTTATCTATGGCGCGGGCCTCAATCTTTTCAACATCAAAATATTTTCCTACTTCCTCAATAGTCTGGGGGCTTATAAAGTTGATCGCAGAAAGAAAAACCTGCCTTACCTTGAAACGCTGAAGATGTACTCCAACCTCGCCATCCAAAAAGGTACGCATAGTTTATTTTTTCCCGGAGGTACGCGCTCCCGTTCGGGCCTTATCGAAAAGCAGCTGAAGCTGGGATTGCTGAGCACCGCCATTGAAGCTCAGCGCAACTTATACATGGAAAACCCGAATGCCGCAGAAGTGCGCAAGATATTTATCGTGCCCGTTACCCTTAACTATAATTTTGTTTTGGAAGCGCCCGATCTCATTGAAGATTATCTGCATGTAAAAGGACAGGACAAATATTTTCCCGAGCAGGACAAATATGGCAGCATGCAATTGCTCACCTTCCTCTTCAAGTTTTTTACCAAACGTTCAAACATTTCCGTTTCAATCGGGCAAGCACTCGATGTGCTGGGCAACAATGTAAATGGCGAAGGCCAGAGCATTGACAGCAACAACAGGCTCATTGAAACGAAGGATTATTTTGTTTCGAACGGAACGGTTTCGGAAGACAAGCAGCGCGAAGGTGAATACACGCGTATGCTCAGTCAAAAAATTGTAAGCGAGTATCACCGCATCAACCGCGTATTTGCAAGCCACCTGGCTGCCTTTGTGGCCTTCGAGATGTGGCAAAAAAAATATCCCAAGCTTGATTTGTTTGCCCTGCTCCGTTTGCCGGAAGAAGACCTCGAAATTGAGTATGCCGAATTTCGGGAAACCTACAAGCGTGTGCGCAAAAGGGTTTACGAATTGCACGATGAAGGGAAAGTATATTTTGCCACCCACGTAAAGGGCGATGTGGACAAGGTATTGAAACTGGGGATTGAAAACGTGGGCATCATCCATGTGAAGCGCCCCCTACTGCTCAACAAAAAGAAAAACATCATCACCAGAGATCTCACGGTACTGTACTATTACCATAACAGGCTGGTTGGCTATGACCTCGAGCAGTTTATCTGATAAGCCTGTAGGGGTAATCGGAGCCGGAAATTTTGGTTCAGTGATCGCCAACATGCTGGCCATAAACAGGCGTGTGATTTTATATGCACGCGATGAAGGCGTTGTAAAAACTATTCTCGAAAAAAGGGTTCACCGGGGCTATGCCATGAGCCCGCACATTGAGCCCACCAGCGATCTTGCCTATCTGTCTTCACAGTGCGATGTCATTTTCCCGATGGTGCCCGCAGCGCACTTTCGTGAAATGATGAAAAAACTATCGCCCTATTTGCACCCCTATCATATATTGATACATGGCACCAAAGGGTTTGATGTTACCCTTCCAGTAGGGCAAACCATTGAAAGTGTGGAAACATTGACACGCCACGAAGTAAAAACCATGAGTGAGGTTATACACGAGGAGAGCGTGGTGGTGCGGGTGGGGTGCCTGGCAGGGCCCAACTTAGCGAAGGAATTGGCGCAGCGACAGCCGGGGGCCACCGTGGTGGCAAGTCATTTTAATGAAGTGATACAGATTGGAAAAAAACTTTTGCGCAGCGACCGTTTTCAGGTTTATGAAAACCATGACATTGTGGGAGTTGAAATTGCCGGGGTGTTAAAAAATATTATTGCCATTGCCAGTGGTGCGCTCAGTGGCTTGGGCTATGGCGAAAATGCCAAGGGCCTTTTGATAAGCCGCGGTGCCGTGGAAATGGTTTACCTCGGGCGGGCGTTGGGTGGAGATGTAAAAGCATTTCTGGGTGTGGCCGGCATTGGCGATTTGGTGACTACCTGCAACAGCCCGATGAGCCGGAATTTTACCGTGGGCTACCGGCTTGCCAAAGGTGAAAAATTGGATATGATATTAGCCGATATGACGGAGGTTGCCGAAGGCGTGAACACTGTGCGCATTGCGAAAAAATGTTCCGACCATTATAAAATCCGCGCCCTCATTACCGATAGGTTGTACAAAGTTTTGTTTGAAGGGATGACGGTGGAAGAAGCACTTGATTTTCTGATGCGGTATCCGCTCAATGCAGATATTGATTTTATATGAGGGGGTGCATTTCAAAATGTCGCACCATTTCAGCAAGACCTCCAAGGTTTTTAAAACCTTGGAGGTCTAATAACCAAGAACATCGGCTGCGACATTTTGAAATGCACTCTTTGATGGCAGCCTACAATCTATAACCCCTTCTAACAATTCTTCACTATCTCCCTGGCGATTTTTTCCAACGCTTCTTTGGATGGGGAAAGTTTTGGCCGCGAAAAATTAATGTCACCCATGGTGTTCATGGGAACAAGATGAACGTGTGTGTGTGGAACTTCTAAACCAATCACGGCCACACCTATGCGCTTGCAGGAAATTGTTTTCTTTATCGCTACGGCCACCTTCTTGGCAAACACCATCATGTCGGCCAGGGTGCTGTCGTCCAAATCAAAAATGTAATCAACTTCTTTTTTAGGAACCACCAACGTGTGGCCTTCCACTAGCGGTGTGATATCCAAAAAGGCGATGAAGCGATCATCCTCGGCAATGATATGGCCTGGTATTTCGCGGTTGATTATTCTTGTAAATATGCTCGGCATTTTAAAGGATCAGGCACCAATGTTTATGATTTCAAATTCCATTTCGCCTGCCGGGGTTTTTATTTTTGCCGTGTCGCCCTTCTTCTTCCCCAACAACCCTTTGCCAATAGGCGATTGCGTGGATATCTTGCTTGCTTTCAGGTCGGCCTCTTCTTCACTTACAAGCATATAGGTAACAGAAGCCCCGTTCTTTTTATTCTTGATGGTAACTTTGGATAAAATAGAAACAGAAGATGTGTCAATCTTGGTTTCATCCATCAGTTGAGCGGTGCTGAGCACGTTCTCCAATTGGGCAATTTTTGCTTCTAAGTGTCCTTGCGCGTCTTTGGCTGCATCATATTCAGCATTTTCACTCAAGTCGCCTTTATCGCGGGCTTCTGCAATTTGTTTTGCAATGCTGCTCCTGCCTTTGGTTTTTAGGGTGGCCAATTCGTTGGTCAACCTATCCAACCCTTCTTTGGTGTAGTAAGAAATTTTTTTGCTCATAACAGTTGTGTTTAGTTTAACCGCCTCAACGCTTCTAATCTTCTCAGTGGTCAAAAAAGAAACAACGGCCTCCGGTAGGGGCCGTTGTTTTTTACTACGCAAAAATAATTTTTTTATCGATTAATTCAAATCACGCATCCACCAGTTCCGGAACGGAAATTTTTATTTGCTCCAATATCTCATCATCAAATTTGGCGAGGTACAATGTTTTGGCCTTCACCAATTGATCAATCGTGAGCCCTTTCGCTCCCCTTAAATCGGCTTTGTACAAACTCGCGTTTTCAAAATCAGCACCCATTAAATAGCTTCCCGATAAGTTGGCCTCCATCAAAAATGCATTTTTAAAATTTGTTTTGATCAGAAAAGCATTTTCAAAATGTGCCTTGATCAAAAATGCATCTTTAAAATTGGCACCATTGGCGTACGCTGCACTTAAGTTTGCCTGGTTCAAGTTTGAGTTTTCAAGGTTTGTTTGGTTCAGCCTGGAGCATTCCAAATTTGTTTCTATCATGGATGCGTTGGATATGTTCGCTGAGTTGAGGTTCGATCCTTTCAGGTTTACATAGTTTAGGTTGGTGCGCGCAAGAAAACAGTTCACCAAGTTGATTTCATTTATTTTATGACGGTTTAACCGCTTAATATTACCTACCGTTCTCAAGGCCGCTTCGTCCGATTCCCACAACCGGAAGTCGTCAATCTCATCGCGGTAGTTTCTTATCCGCTGCCGTATCTCCCCATTTTGATTGAGCCAGAAAATTAAAATACCGATGATGGCGATATCGAAAATCATTCCATGCGCCTCCACCAATATCTGCGGCCAAAAATTGCTGAAATCGGCTATATAATACTTTAAACTAAGCCCCATGACCACAATCGAAACAAACAACAACACAAGCGAAGTGGTAAGAATAGGTTTTTCGATTATGTCGTGGACCTTGTTCTGGATTCTATTTTTTATTCGATCGATCGTTGACATCGTATGGGCTGCTGGGAAAATGTGGATTGGTTGTTATGAAACAATTCTTTTTCAAGGTAACCAGATTTTACAGGGGATTGCTCTGCAATAAAAACAAAAACATTACATGTGTCTTGTAATGTTTTTGTTAGATAGGATAATGGCACTAATAACTTCTATGCTACTTGGCCGCAAAGCGTTTTGCCACCTCGTTCCAGTTTATCACGTTCCAAAATGCTGCACAATAATCTGGCCTGCG
>JANOQB010000246.1:0-5897 GCA_031422215.1 Cytophagales bacterium
TATTGTTTTGTGTTTTGGAAAATCGGACGATATTGAATTGTACCGGATTTTATCTGAGTAGAACCTCGACAAAAAAAAGCACCCGACAGGGTGCTTCTTCAATATGATTTTTGTTTTTATCAAACCTTCGCCAATTCCTGCACAAGGTCGATGAGCTTGTTGCTATAGCCCCACTCATTGTCGTACCAGGCCACCACTTTCACAAACTTATCGTTCAGTGCAATGCCCGCTTTGGCATCAAAAATTGAAGTGCGTGCATCTCCTACAAAATCTTGCGATACCACATCGTCCTCCGTGTATCCTAAAATTCCTTTTAGCTCACCTTCCGAGGCATCTTTCATAGCCTTCTTGATATCTTCATAGCTAGCTGACTTCTCCAATTTCACCGTAAGGTCCACTACCGACACATCGGCAACAGGAACGCGGAACGACATACCCGTAAGTTTTCCTTTCAGTTCGGGTATAACCAACGCCACCGCTTTTGCGGCACCGGTGGACGAAGGGATGATATTCGAAAAGCCACCGCGGCCACCTCGCCAATCCTTGGCCGATGGTCCATCCACTGTTTTTTGTGTGGCGGTCACGGCATGCACGGTGCTCATCAATCCTTCGGCAATCCCAAACTTATCATTCAATACTTTGGCAAGAGGGGCAAGGCAGTTGGTAGTGCACGAAGCGTTTGAAACGATGGTATGTGTAGCATTAAGTTTTTTGTGGTTCACGCCCATCACAAAAGTGGGGGTGTCGTCTTTGGCGGGTGCCGAGAACACAACTTTCTTCGCTCCGGCTGCAATATGTTTTTGGCCATCGGCCTGAGTGAGGAACAAGCCCGTTGACTCGATGATGATTTCAGCGCCTACTTCATTCCACTTTAAGTTGGCTGGATCTTTTTCTGCGGTCACTCTTATTTTTTTTCCGTTCACGATCAGATGCCCGTCTTTCACTTCCACGGTGCCTTCAAATTTTCCATGCGTGGAATCATACTTCAACATGTAGGCCATGTAATCTGGCTCCACCAGATCATTGATACCAACTATTTCAATGTCTTTGCGCGACATGGCGGCCCTGAATGCAAGGCGGCCTATGCGACCGAATCCGTTAATTCCAACTTTCGTCATAATGTTATGGGTTTATAAATTGCGGAGCCAAAATTATACTTCCTTATTGCCAAAACCTATCAAAGCACCAGGTCGCGGGCAACTTTTTTAATGGTTACGTTTGCAAATGCAGTTCTCCGCTTTATCTTTGCGGCTCTAAATTTTTAGATGGCCCGTTCGTCTATCGGTTAGGACCTCAGATTTTCATTCTGGTAAGAGGGGTTCGACTCCCCTACGGGCTACTTACGTGGAAGGCCGGAAATTTTTTTTCCGGCCTTTTCCTTTTTTGATACATGCTTAAGTTGCGCAGATACCCCGGCTCAACATATTTTCTTTGTGCCTGTGTAAAGAAGTGTTTTTGCGCAACGATGCGAAAACTTTGCGGTGACTATTGCTTCCTACCAGTCCGGTATTTTCAAAATTTCTTTTAGAACATTCAGCAAAGAATAGGCATGGATTCACTTCGCCATCTCCAATCACTTCGCCCTTTTTTCCAATTGGCAGAGATTACAACCGATTGCGATCATTAAAACATACATGCAGGCTATTTGTTGGTCGGGACAACCTCACCTTCATGCAACGGTGATGGCAACTTCTCTAATGATGACTGTGACGAGGACACGATCCCATATTATCTCGATGCCGACCAGTGCAAGATAAAACCTGACCTTGGTTTTTCGCCCAATGGTGACGGACAAAGAAACGAAACCTGGCAGATCCAATTCATTGAAGATTTCCCAAGCAATACCGTGAAAGTTTTCAACCGATGGAGAAATGTGGTGTATGAAACCAAAGGCTACAACAACCGCAACAATGCATGGGGCGGGGATTCGAATGGCAAGCTCATCATAGGTGATTTGAAAGTGCCATATCCGGCCTCATTGCCGACAGGAAATCCAAGCAACCACTCAACAGTTTAGATGTATTGATTACCGATGCGCGCACAGGCACAGACGTAAAGAAAATAACAACGCAGAAAGGCGGAGACTTTAAACTTTCATTGGCAGAAATAAAAAAGAACGATGGCATCAACTATATTGTCAAGCTATCGCGCAATGGCTACTTATCAAAGTCAGTCCGGTTCGACCACATCTTTGCCGATCCGGGCGAGGTGAGGATGGATCAATCAATAGATTTTATGCTCGATAAGATTGAAGTAGGCGCGGACATAGGGAAAATCCTGAAGATCAATCCCATTTATTTTGATTTGGGCAAGTCGGTAATACGGCCCGATGCTGCGAGTGAATTGGATAAGATCGTGAAGGTGATGACAGAGAACCCGGGCATGAAGATAGAACTGGGCTCTCACACCGATGCACGGGGAAGCGATGCATCGAACTTATCCCTCAGCGATAAGCGGGCAAAAGCATCAGCGTCTTACATAGTGTCAAAAGGGATTGCAGCCGATCGTATCACGGGCAAGGGCTATGGCGAAACACATCTGGTAAACCAATGCGGCAATGGGGTGAAGTGCTCTGAAATAGACCATCAGTTTAATCGTAGAACAGAGTTTTTGATTGTGTCGTTGGGAAACTGAAATAGGGGATCAGTTTTACAACCCATGCTTCTCCAATCTTCTATACAACGAAGAGCGTGTAAGACCCAGCTCGGAAGCTGCCTGTGTAATATTGCCATTATGCTTCTTGAGCACTTTTCGGATCAATAATTTTTCTACTTCTTCGAGATTGAATTGGTCTAAGTTAATTTGCTGATCGCCATCTTTTGGAGCAGAGGAGGAGAGTGTAAAATCTTCCGGCTGCAGCACCGATGAGTTGCTCAAAATGATGGCCCGCTCTAAGGAATGTTGCAATTCCCTAATGTTTCCTGGCCACGTATGTTTGCTCATGCGCGTCATGGCGGCTTCACTGATTTTAGAAACGCTCTTGCCATACTTGGCGGAGTAATGTTTCAAGAAATGATTGGCAAGCAAAGGGATATCCTCAATGCGATCGCGAAGGGAAGGTATTTTTATTTCGATGGTGTTGATGCGGTAGAGAAGGTCTTGCCGGAAGCGGTTCTCTTTCACCATGTCATACAGCGGCATGTTGGTGGCACATATCAGGCGGATGTCGATGGCCGTTTCTTTGTTGGAGCCTACACGGTTTACTTTTCTGTTTTGGATCACGGTAAGCAATTTGGCCTGCAGGGGCATGGAAAGATTTCCTATTTCGTCCAAGAACAACGTGCCTTGGTTTGCCATTTCAAACCGCCCTGGCCTGTCTTCTTTTGCATCGGTAAACGAGCCTTTCTTATGGCCAAAGAGTTCGGTCTCGAAAAGGGTTTCTGTGATGGACCCTAAATCCACGCTGACAAACGACTCCTGACTGCGGGCAGAGTTTCGGTGGATGGCACGGGCAATCAATTCTTTTCCTGTTCCGTTTTCTCCCAGTATCAACACATTGGCATCCGTTTGCGCCACACGCTCGATGGTTTGAAAAATACTTTGCATGGCTTGGCCTTGCCCTATTATGTCGATGCATTTTTCGTTGATGGACTGATTTATTTCCTGGTTCTTGGTTTTTAATGTTTGCACCTGGTCGCGTGATTCGCGCAGCCGCATGGAGGAGTAGAGGGTGGCCAGCAGCTTGTCGTTTTCCCACGGCTTTAGCACAAAATCGGTGGCCCCTGCTTTTATTGCTTTCACCGCCATTTGCACATCGCCATAGGCGGTGATCAATACAACTACTGCCGAGGGATCGATGCCCAGGATTTTTTCCAGCCAATAATATCCTTCGCTGCCACTGCTCACATCTTTGGTGAAATTCATGTCCAACAAAATCACATCGTAATCCTCATGGCCCATTAGCCCTGGAATCGCTTCAGGATTTTTTTCTACATCAACCTGAGCAAAGTTGCGTTTCAAAAACATCTTTGCTGCCTTCAGCAAATCTTCATTGTCATCTACGATCAGGATTTTTCCTTGCTTTGAGTCGGACATGTTAATTAATTTTGAATTTTAAATCTTGAATCAATGTCATTTGGAATCTCAATGAGTTCTGTACTTCGGCCAGGGATAGCAGTGTAAAGCCTGCCTTTGCCGCAGCTTTGCCGCAGGCAGGCCCGAAGCGCGTTGGCACGAGTGTAGGCCAGACCTGCCGACAGGCAGGCTTGGAACGGATAGCCCGGCCCCGATTTTTCATCGGGGGGCCGCCAAAATTTTTTTGAAAGATTATATACCCACATAAAGCGCTGCATTGACAATATTGATACCGAAACATAAAAATCAATAATTGACCAAGTTTTGGGTGAATTCACGTTTGTAAATAACGGATTCTTGTTCGCCTGCGGACAAGTCCGTTCACATTTGAACGTAAATATTTTGAAATATTCTGTAAAAGCCCGGTTTTTTAACTCAATTTGTCGTTGGCATGTTTGTTGGCAAGTGCTGATCGATTTTAAAATTTTAGAAAAGAGAAAATGGCAGACCAGGCAAGCATGGATAAAAAGATTGTTAAGAAGTTTTGGACGCTGAAGCGCGTGGCCACCTATGGGGGTATTAGTTTGTTGGTTTCATTTGTTTTGTACCAATTCATTTTTGCCGACCGCAGGTCGACTTATAAAACCGAAAAAGATAAAATCACCATATCTACTGTGCAGCGTGGACAGTTTAAAGAATATATTCCGCAAACAGGATCGGTTGAACCGGGCCGCACCGTGTATCTCGATGCCATTGAAGGCGGAAACATAAAAGGGATTTTGAAAGAAAGCGGGGCGATACTGAAAAAGGGCGACCCGATTATTGAGTTGACCAATCTCAACCGCGAACTGAGCGTGTTGCAGCAAGAAGCTTCTTTTAACGAGAGCATCAACCGCGCCCGCGAAACCAAAGTGGTGATCATGCGCAACGACCTGGAGCAACGCCAAATGCTGGCCCTGATTGACAACCAACTTCAGATTTTAGAGCCACAGTACCAGAGGCAAAAAAAGTTGTTCGAAAAGAAATTGATAGCCAAACAAGAGTTTGAACAAACGGAGGCCAACTATAAATACAATCTTGAAAGAAAGAAAATCACGTACGAGGTTTATAAAAATGATTCCATCGACCGCATCCGTCAATTGAAGGCGGTGAGCACATCCGAGCGGCAGATGACTTTAAGCTTGGATGGCGTGGGGAAAATTTTGGATAATTTAGTTATCCGCGCACCGATCGATGGCCAACTCTCTACGCCCCATTGGGAAGTTGGGCAGTCGGTAGTGATGGGTCAGAGGCTCGGCCAGGTGGATGTGATCGGTAGTTACAAAGTGCGTGTGCCTATTGACGAACTGTACCTTCCAAAAATTTCAGAGGGTCTTCCAGCCACTACGGATTTTGCAGGCAAGACGTATCGTTTGGTAATCACCTATATTTATCCAACCATACTAAACGGACGGTTTGAAGTGGATATGAATTTTGAAGGCGACATTCCGCAAGGGCTTAGGCGCGGCCTCTCGTTGCGTATGCGCATTGAACTGGGTCAGCCTTCCGAAGAATTGCTTTTGCCCATTGGCGGATTTTATAAAGACACCGGGGGCAATTGGGTTTTCATCTTGGAGCAAGACAACCGTGCCGTAAGGCGCGATGTGAAACTAGGAAGGAAGATGGGCTCCGAATATTTTGAAGTGCTCGAAGGGCTGAAACCTGGCGACCGCGTGATTACATCTTCGTACGAGAATTTTGGAAACAACGAAGTTTTAATTTTGAATTAGTGCAACTATTTAGAAATACAAGTCGTCTAATAGAATGTGTTTTATAAAACCTGTATGTAACCTTTTCCCAAAAAATAAGTATTCTTAAAACTATATAACCTACACTATCATCTC
>JANOQB010000247.1:0-1755 GCA_031422215.1 Cytophagales bacterium
TTTGGCTTGGGTTCCTTTGGGTGATTGCGATCGCAGTTTGTGTTTAAAATTTAGATATTTTTGATAGTTATTTCAATTATCAATTTACCGGATGTTTGACACGATAAAACCAATAGGGCTCACCGCACGGGCTGCCGAGGAGGTTCGTAAAATAATGCTAACGAAGAATATTCCTTCGGAGTATGGCTTGCGCGTGGGCATTCGCGGAGGAGGATGCGGTGGTGTGGCATTGATCATTGGGTTCGACAAGCAAAAGGGCACAGATCTTTCTTATCAGTACGAAGGCATCGACATGTTGATCGATAAAAAACACACCATGTACGTGATCGGAAAGCAGGTTGATTTCTATGAAGGGGCGGACGCGAAAGGTTTTATGTTTAAGGAGGTGGATTAAATAGGAGTTAGGAGTTAGGAGAAGAAGTCAGAAGTCAGAAGATAGAAGATAGAAGTCAGAAGTTCAAATGCCAAAATGCCTATTGCCTAATTCTTAATGCCCAATACCTACTGCCCTTCTTACCACCACGCTCGATTTTTTGCATACCCCGCCTATGGGAGGATTTAATTTTGAAATTTTTACCTCCACCGATTTTGCAGAGGGGAACGCGCTTAATATATGTACTGCAATTGAGTTGACAACCGTCTCTAAAAGCTTCGAAGGCTTCTCCATCTCCGCTTTCACGATAGCATACAACTCCTCGTAATTGATGGTGCCTGACAAATCATCGTGAAAAGCAGACTCTTGAAATTCTGTATCAACTACAACATCCACTTCAAATTTATTTCCCGATGACCGCTCGTGGGGATACACTCCGTGATAGGCATGAAACTCAAGTCCCTCCAGGGCAACTTTTCCGGTCATTGAATGTCGTCAAAGAATGACTTTTGCAATCGGGGTTGCTCATGGGTAGCCTTCACAGGCTCTGGCACAAATGATTGATCCCTGGGAGGAAGTGCGCTTTTTATTTCTTTTTCGATTTCGGCATTGGGGAACAACGCTTTTTTGCTTTCGCGCTTTGCCAACGAAAGGTGCTGGTCTGGATTAAAATCCCGCGATGATGACTTGGCGCGCTCCACCCGGTCCATGGTTTCCCCTGCCAAGCGCTTCAGGTCCGATAATAAATTGTCGCGGTGAAGTTCAAGTGTTTTATAATGTTGACCTAACGTTTTAAGGCGCTCTTCCATTTCATCCAACATCTGGCGCGAGATCATCTCGGCTTCTTCAATGGTGTTTTTTGATTTTGTTTTTGCCTCGCTCAGCATCGCATCGGCATTGAGTTGGTTTTCCCTTAATATCAACTCCGCAGTTTTCTTGGCCTGGTCAATTACGCTGGCACCTGTGTCTTCCGCAGTCTTCAATGTGCGGAACAAAGAAGTTTCCACCTCACGCAGTTTCGATACTTCGCGCTCCGTTCCTTCCAGTTTGATACGGCTTTCTTTTGATTCATCTAAAATCCGTTCCCATTCTTGCGAGAGCGTCTGTAGAAAAGCATTTACTTCATCTTTGTCGTAGCCACGAAGCACTTTCTCAAAGGCTTTCTGGCGGATCTCTAAGGGTGTGATTTTCATAGTAGGATTAATTGATTGACAGTTTAAAAAATGAGTAGATTAAAAAATAAAAATCCATAGCTCAAATGTAAGGAATTGTTTTAAAAACGCCTAACGCTCTGCATGTTATGATAGTACAAAATTTTCGTTTGATCCGTTGGCAGCCCGCCCTCGCGAGGCGCGGGGCACCGGGCTGTCGGCAGTCGCCAC
>JANOQB010000248.1:0-4148 GCA_031422215.1 Cytophagales bacterium
GAAACTAAAAGCAGCGCTACACCGCCCGCAGCAAGCCCCCACTCCGGGTTGCCCCCTGCTATGGCAGTTCCAACGGGCAAACCAATCAAAAGTCCCCCGGCAAAACCAAATGCACCGGCAGCCGAATTGTTCTTTTTCGCCAGCTTCATTTCCGTATAGGCTTCAGGATTTTCTTTTACGATGTCGAGCACTTGATTTAAACTGAGCACCACCGTGTCCCTTTCAAAACGCACCCCACCAAAAGTTTTGTAAACTTTTATTTCCTGCGCCATTGCTGCACAAGTACAAAATAAAATAACGAAAGAAAGGAGGTGTGATTTTTTCATTCTATAAAATTGATTTCGTATTTGGTTAAACACTGCAAGTACAAGCGAGTTGGTCTTCTTTACTGCCAACTGGTTACTGCCTACTTTTCATCCTTGTTCAATACTGCCTACTAAATTCCTTTCGCCACTTCATCCCAGTTCACCACATTCCACCAATTGGCCACATACTCATTGCCCTTGTTTTGGTATTTTAAATAGTAGGCATGCTCCCACACATCGAGTGCGAGCAAGGGGATTCCTTTCAGTTCGCTTACACCTTCCATTAGTGGATTGTCCTGATTGGGCGTTGATCCGATTTTTAATATGTTGCCATCTTTTACCAACCAGGCCCAGCCCGAACCGAACCGGGTCATGGCTGCTTGCGTAAACTGTTCTTTGAATTTCTCAAAAGAGCCAAAGGTTGCGTTAATGGCTTCGGCTGCTTTGCCTGTTGGAGCTGTGCTGTTGGGTTTCAGTACCTGCCAGAAAAAATTATGGTTCCACGCACCGCCCCCGTTGTTGCGCGCTTTGGCCGAAAGTTTTGAAATGTTTGCAAAAAAATCTTTCTCGGAACCAAAAGAAATCTTTTCGGCAGCGATGGCCTCGTTCACATTTTTAATGTAGGCTGCATGGTGCTTTCCATAGTGTATCTCCATGGTAAGGGTATCAATGCTCGGTTCCAGCGCATTGGTTGCATAGGGAAGCGCGATTTGAGAGAACTTCAACACAGGGGAAGGAATCTCTTCGGCTTGCAAGGCACTGCTATTAAAAACTAAGGGAGCACCGATCGCAGTGATGGCCGTAGCTTTCACCGATTGGGTCACAAACTTTCTTCTGCTGATGGATTTCATAATACTTAATTTTTATAGATGAACTTTTGACTTAGCTAAAACCAATGCCCTTAAAGCATCAGGTAAAATTACCCAAAAATAATTAGCTTGCGATAGCCTCAATTGTGCAGTAGGATTGCATGTGGGCAGGGGGGCTGCAAAAAAATAGTAACAACAAACCAAACTTCTAAACCTCACATATATGCCAGAAGTATTATTTGACAAAATCCCCTCGCTTGACCTTGCTGATTTTACCAGTGGAGACCCACAAAGAAAAAACAAGTTCGTGCAGGAGTTGGGAGAAGCTTACAACAGCATTGGCTTTGTGGCCATCAAAAATCATTACCTGTCTGATGATCTTTCAAAGAAATTATATGACATCATCAAAAAATTTTACGCATTGCCCGATGCCATAAAACAGCAATATGAAATACCCGGATTGGCCGGCCAGCGCGGCTACATCGGAAAAGGGAAAGAGCATGCCAAGGGCCGCAACACTGGTGACCTGAAAGAATTTTATCATGTTGGCCAAGAAGTGCTGGACAACGATCCGATAAAAAAAGAATATCCCGACAATGTGTGGCCACACGAGTTGCCGGAGTTTAAAGAAATTGCGCTGGATGTATATAAAAGGTTGGAGAAAACGGGCGGACAGATGTTGAAGGCCATTGCGCTGTACCTCGGCTTGCCCGAAAATTATTTTGATGCAAGGGTAAAACACGGCAACAGCATCCTTCGCCCCATTCATTATTTCCCTATAGAAAATCCCGATTCAGTGCCTGCCGATGCGGTGCGTGCTGCCGAACATGGCGACATAAATTTGATCACGCTGCTGATGGGCGCCAGTGCCGATGGGCTTCAAGTGTTGCGCAGGGACGGAACGTGGATACCCATCACCGCGCTGCCCGACCAACTTGTGGTAAACGTGGGCGATATGCTCGAACGACTCACAAACAAGAAACTAAAGTCAACCATTCACCGCGTGGTGAACCCTCCGCGCCATTTGATGAACACACCACGCTACTCAATACCTTTCTTCATGCACCCGCGGTCGGAAATGGATCTGACTGCATTGCCCTCCTGTGTGGACGCAAGCCATCCGAAGTTGTGGGATGATATAACGGCAGGCGAATTCCTGAATCAACGGTTGAAAGAAATCGGATTAAAGAAATAATTAAACACGTTGATCAAGCGTGTGCGCAATATCGTTTTTCTAAAGGATGTTCTCCTGCTTTCGCTAACGAGCTTTGGAGGGCCACAAGCGCACATTGCCAATTTTCAGGATGTGTTGGTAAAGAAGCGCGCTTATATCAACGACAATGAGTTGGTGGAATTAAATGCGTTGAGCCAGATCGTTCCAGGCCCAACGTCAACACAAACCCTTTCGGCTATTGGCTATCGTGTGGGCGGGCCCTCGCTGGCCTACTTAACATTGCTGATCTGGGTGCTTCCTTCGGTGATCATCATGACTGCAGCAGGCATGTTGATGAACCGTTTTGTTTCCAATCAATCGTCTCTTGAGTTTACCCGGTTCATTCAACCAATGGCGGTGGGCCTGGTGGCGCATGCTGCCTATACCGTCAGCTTAAAAACGGTTACCCGAAGGCGCGGTCTCGTGCTGATGGTGCTGGCGGCTGTGGCAACGTATCTTGCCAAAACACCGTTTGTCTTTCCTGTAATCTTATTGGTGTCTGGCTTAGTCACCGCCCTCAACTACAAAGCCCACCCACGCGAAGAAAAGAAAAAGTTTGAGGTAAGCTGGAACAATTTTTTTCTGTGGGCCGGGGTGTTGATTGTTGTTGCCTTGCTGGGATGGGCCACCAAAAGTATTCCTGAACTTACTTTGCCAATCCGATTGTTCGAAAATTTTTATCGTAACGGAAGTTTGATCTTTGGAGGTGGCCAGGTGCTCACGCCCATGCTTTACACCGAGTTTGTTACGTATTCAAAACCACTTCACCATGGCATCTCGCATGACGAGTTCCTTTCGGGCTATGCCTTTTCGCAAGCCTTGCCCGGCCCTGTGTTTTCGTTCAGTTCCTATATCGGTGTGCTGTCGATGCGCGATTACGGAGTGGGAGGTCAATTGGCAGGAAGCCTGATGTCGGCTGCGGGGCTTTTCCTTCCGGGCACGTTCCTGATTTTTTTTATGATACGCATTTGGGACAGCCTGAAAAAGTTCCGGCCTATCCGTGCATCTTTAGAAGGTATTCATGCCGCCAGCGCAGGGCTGATTGCCGCAGCCGCTATTTTGTTGTTCCAACCGCTTGACAATACTTTTCTCAACTTCGCCTTTACGATCGGCACGTTTTGCATCATGGCCTTCACAAAAATACCATCATGGGCAATTATTTTGATTGGCTTGGTTTGCGGAGTGGTTTTGTTTTAATCGCCACAGATTCACAGATTTTTCTCGTTCAATGATTTGGTTCTATCCTTGTTTCTGTGGCGACTCACCGAACCCCTTAAAGACCGCTAACATTTAAACCACATTTCGACATATAATAAAACTGCCAAAATAACTTTGTCCACTTCTGGCTTGAAAAAAAAAAAAAGGGCGGCCCCCCGAAACGGGGCTGGGCTATCCGTTCCAAGTCCGTCCACACACAAAATCCCACGCGCTTCGGGCCCCGATTAAACGAGGGCTCTCGCAAGGCGGAGCTTTCCTCTTCTATTCCTGGCCGAAAATCATCGTACATAAATGGCACAAGTTATTTTGAACATATTTATCACCTGCCCAATGGTGACTGCCTACTTTTTTTACTTTCAAAATAATACACTAAAACTGGCTTTCAGTTTTTTTTCGCGCGAGCCGCAAAGCCCGCAAAGAAAATTCAACGATTAATTAAACCCACTGATTCGTAATCTGAAACTGCCCAATGGTGACTGCCTACTTTTTCTACTTCTCACTTATCCGGTATTATCCCCATCTGCTTCATCAAAAAAGTAGCGTTGGCTTTTTGTGCGATGCCCGGCTTCAAGGTATAATCAAAAGTAAGGCGGGTGCCTTCCA
>JANOQB010000249.1:0-8791 GCA_031422215.1 Cytophagales bacterium
CAAACGCTATGAAGAAAATCTTAAGCACAACAAGAGCGATTTCTTTGATATCGATTCGTACGAAACAATAATCGGTTACTACCTCGACAAGAGTAAATTCAAACGGGCACTGGCTGCGGTGGACCAGGCCAAAGAACAATATCCCTTCTCGTCCGAATTGCTCACCCTCAAAGCGCAGATACTCACTAACCTTGAGCGCTACGAAGAAGCCCTCGAGTTATTGGAGCAATCTAAAAACCTGCATCCGCTCGATCTTGAAATACATCTTTCGATCGGATCTATCCTGTCGCTTCAGGGAAGATATGAAGATGCCATTGCCTTGTATGAAGAAGCACTCGCGTTTGCCGAGGAGGAGAAAGACGACATCTATTATAACATCGGCCTTGCCTGGCAGAGCATGGAGAAATACGACCAGGCCATTGACGTGTATAAAAAATCCATTGAAGAGAACATTGCCCACGAAGGCTCACTCTACGAACTTGCGTTTTGTTTAGATGTGGTAGGCCAATTGGAAGGCAGCCTTTCTTATTATAGAAAATTTATTGATGAGGATCCTTACTCGGCAGCGGCCTGGTATAACCTGGGCATTGTGTGCAATAAGTTAGAACGCTATGACGAGGCCATTGATGCGTATGAATTTGCCATCGCCATCGATGAGAACTTTGCCTCCGCACATTTTAATATGGGCAACTCGTTCATGAACTTGGATATCTACGACAAAGCACTCGTTGAGTTTAAAAAAACAATTGAGATTGAAGGCCCAAGCCCCGAAGTATATTGTTGCATGGGCGCAGCCTACGAAAACTTAGAGCAATACGAACTGGGATTAAAATACTTTCAAAAATCATCGAAGCTGGACCCGCTGTATGACGAAGCCTGGTTTGGTGCCGGAAGTTGCCTGGAGAAGCAGGAGAAGTGGCATCAGGCACTCCACTTCTTCAACAAGGCAATCAAAATAAACAGCAACAATCCAGAATATTGGAAAGCGGTAGCGCATGCCGAATTTAAAATCGGAAATATTATTTCCAGTATCAGTGCCTACGAAGAGGCCAGCCATCTCGACCCCGATGATAAAGAAGTGTGGCTGAATTGGTCGTTTATCTATTACGAACAAGGTGAACATGAAAGAGCCATTGAAGTACTTTTGTTGGGAATGAGCGAGCTTGTGGATGAACCCGAATTTTTTTATCGCATGACGGTTTATCTTATTGAAGCGGGAAAATTTAAAGAGGCCCTTACGTATTTGGAAACCGCTTTGATCTTGAACTTCGAAGGCCATACCGTGCTCTTTGATTTTTTTCCTAAGATCGAAACCCAAAAGGCGCTCTATAAAATTATTGATCAGTTCAGAAAAGACGACCCCACATGAAACCGGGCTTGATAGTATTTATCGCACACCTGTGTGCCGAAGCACTTCGGTTCGCAGGCACAGAGAATAAAAATAGCAAGGTTACCTGCCTGACCGGCAGGCATCTCTCCCCAAACATAAATTTTTTTTTAGATGAATTACAACTTAAAAAACCTACCTGAGCGAACCAAGAAGCCACGGCAAACAGGTTTTACTATGGCCATGGACAAAGGCCTAAGCGTGCGCGAAGCCGAAGATTTTATGAGCGTTGCTGCCGACCACGTGGACATTGTGAAGCTGGGCTGGGGCACTTCGTTTGTGACCCCGAAGGTGAAAGAAAAAATAAAAGTCTATAAAGATGCAGGCATACCCTGCTACTTTGGTGGTACTCTCTTTGAAGCCTTCATAATCCGCGATCAATTTGACGATTACCGAAAAGTGCTCGATCAATTCGGACTTTCGTTTGCCGAAGTATCCGATGGCTCCATTGATTTGGACCACGATAAAAAATTGGACTACATCCAAAAACTTTCGGGACAAGTAACAGTGCTTTCGGAAGTGGGATCAAAAGATGCCGACAAAATCATACCCCCTTACAAGTGGATCGAGTTGATGCAAAAAGAATTGGATGCCGGTGCTTGGAAAGTAATTGGCGAGGCGCGCGAAGGCGGAAACGTAGGGCTCTTCCGCTCCTCCGGTGAGGTGCGCTCGGGGTTGGTGCAGGAAATTTTAACAAAAATACCATTTGAAAAAATTATCTGGGAGGCGCCCCAAAAAGCACAACAGGTGTGGTTTATCAAATTACTGGGTGCCAATGTAAATTTGGGTAATATTGCACCCAACGAAGTGATACCCTTGGAAACCATACGCCTTGGTTTGCGGGGCGATACCTTCCTTCACTTTCTTGGATTAGAACGCAAAAAAGACAACTCGGCACCACCCTTTCAAGCAGATTAAAAAGTTTTGAGAACTACAAAAGATTTTCTCCTGATCTACACTAAAGGTTTGTGCATGGGCACGGCCGATGTAATACCGGGTGTGTCCGGTGGCACCGTAGCCTTCATCATGGGCATATACGAAGAGCTGATCAACTCACTGAAGTCGATTGACAAAGATGCCATCATACTATTGTTTCGTTTTCAGATTGCAGATTTCTGGAAAAAAATAAACGGCACTTTTTTGATCTCATTGCTCTCAGGCATTGTCACCAGTTTGGTTTCGCTGGCCCGCCTGATGACGTACTTGCTCGAAAACTATCCTATCCAGATTTGGTCGTTCTTTTTTGGCTTGATCATGATTTCATCTCCGCTTATCCTTAGGGATATTAAAAAATGGAACATGGGCACCGTTATCTCATTTATCGTGGGCACAGTGGCCGCTTATTTGATCACTGTACTATCGCCCACCGAAACACCCACCAACCTTCCCTTTATTTTCTTCTGTGGGGCCTTTGCAATCTGTGCCATGATATTGCCAGGCATATCGGGTGCTTTCATGCTATTGTTGATCGGCAAATATGAATACATGATCACTGCACTTATTGAATTAAATGTTCCTGTGATCATTGTTTTTGTGTCCGGTTGCTTCTTCGGCTTGCTGGGGTTCTCTCACTTTTTAAGTTGGATACTTACGCATTACCGTTTCCCTACCTTAGCTGTGTTGGCCGGGTTTATGATCGGATCGTTGAACAAAGTGTGGCCATGGAAAGAAGTTACCGCTTTCCGGCTCGACCACGATGGAAACCAAGTACCCGCCTTTGACAAAAGCATTTGGCCGTGGGATTACCTTGAAAAAACCGGGAACGACCCGTTGGTGTTTAAAGCCATTCTCTTTGCCGCAATTGGTATTCTTTTGGTGGTGGGCATTGAAAAAACTGCCGCCCTTCTAAAATCCAAATCCTAATAAAAACAGTATGGAAAAAAAATTTGGCCTTATTGGTGCCACCGTCAGTCATTCATTCTCAAAATCTTATTTTGATGAGAAATTTTTTCGCGAAGGGCTGAGAGATTATCATTATGATCTGTACTCTCTTCCAACCATTGAAGATTTGAAAAAACTGCTGGAAGAAAATCCCGGTATTGAGGGGCTGAACGTTACGATCCCTTACAAGGAAATTGTGGTCAAGTACTTAAATGATATCGACCTTGAGGCAAAGAAAATCGGGGCCGTAAACGTGATCAAAATAAAAGACGGCAAACTGAAAGGTTTCAATACCGACAGTGCCGCCTTCTATGAAACGCTGGAGAAATGGTTTCCTCGCACCGAACAATCGAAGGCCCTCATCTTAGGCACGGGTGGTTCTTCCAAAGCCGTGCAGCAAGCGTTGAAAAAACTTTCCATCCCATTCGAAAACGTATCGCGCGAAGAAGGTAAAGCCCAACATACCTACGACAGCTTAGAGAAAAATCCGAAAATAATTTCCGGTGTGCAACTGATCATCAACACCACACCCCTTGGCATGTCGCCCGATACAAACAGCTACCCTCCCATCAATTACGAATTGCTTACGTCCGAGCATTATGTGTATGACTTGATCTACAATCCGGCCCGCACAGTCTTTCTTCAAAAATCCGAAATGCGCGGGGCCCACTTCAAAAACGGATTGGAGATGTTGCACATACAAGCCGAGAAGGCCTGGGCCATTTGGAGTAATTAATGCAAGAAACTGGATGCTGGTACTGGAGGAACTAACCAACTTGCCAGCTATCTGCCCTTAATTGCACTTTTTAAATCCAAGAAAAATCTTTTAGGGCTATCCCCCTTTTTCATTCCTTCTGGAACTTGCCCTCCAATTGTTCTGCTGCCAGTGGCGGGAACAGTTATATCAGAAAAGGTATTAAAACCTGTTCCGGCCTTTTTAAAAGTCATCGCAAGTTGAAGATCAGTACCTTTTACGGGATCGTCATAGCGGTTTATGTTAACCAACTTATACGTGCCTTTTTTTGTGGCCACAATCGTAAACACATCATTTACCAAAGTCCTATATACAACCTGAAAATTCATGGGATCCACGGTGCCCGAATAATAGGTGCAACTCCACCCATACGTGCCGTCAACAAGTACTGCGGTGGGAAGGAAAAAAAACTCAGGCGATGCAACGCTTGCACTGAACGCACCAAATTGGGTAGGCACCAATGTTGAGGTAGTGGTATTTGTTGCCCAAAAAATCAGATCCATGTCCACGTCTTTATAGCTTTCCCCAGTGCCCACGCCCCATTCAAGCACTACCAAAAGACCGTCCTCCTGCTTAAGCGTAATATTTACTTCATCATCGCGGGTTATTTCTATATCAGCACCGATCACATCTTCAATTTGTATCTCTATGGTTTCGTCTTCTTCTATTCCTAAATCAGATGTAAACTCAAGTGTAATGATCCCCTTGGTTTCGCCTTTTAAAATCTTTGTTTCCAGATAATCGGAAGTGATTTCATAATCATAAGCGGCATTGGCACCGGCTTTAACTTTTTCTAAAGCCGTGCCACTAATGGTATAATCAATTTCAATATCGGTGGCAGCGGCTTTATCAAGCACCAATTCAATTTCCACTTCCCCATCCGATTCTTTGAAGGTGAGTGTTTTGTCACCAAAGGAAAGTTTTGGAGGTATAACCGGTTCATCTTCTTTGCAAGAAGGCAATCCAACAACTAAACCTGCTACCAACATCAGGGATAACCCGTAAAATGCAATCTTCTTCATAGCTGATTATTTTAATTAATAAAGATAACTTTTTATTGAGAATTGAAAGTGTGAATGATTATAATTTTAGCTGGTAAAATTTTGAACCACATAGGACATAACATAGAAACATAGGCTTTCACATAGATACGCGTCAATTTTTCTATGTGCGGCTTCTATGTGGCTATGCGGTTCAATTGATGAAGCAGAAGGTGAACCACTAAATCAATAAAAATCTGTGAATCGGTGGCTATCATCCTGATCACAACTTCACCCATTTCTTTATCACCGTTTCGCTGCCCATTTTTATTTTGATCAGGTACAATCCACTTGGTAAACCACTTTGGTCAATCAAAAATTCCTGTTGAGGGTTTTGTTTTTCAAAATGAATGGCACCAGCCTTCTGCATGAGTGCCGAAACCGTTTCAACCAAAACAGGCCCACGGTATTTTCCGCTCACCTTCATCATCAACTTACTGTCCCCTGGATTGGGGTAAATTTCTGTAGCCTCCTCAACAACAATTTCATTGATGCCCACAATATTTTTGCGTATGTATATTGTTGTGAAGGCAGAATCCAAGCACAAGTCAAGGCCCGACCCAACCGTTAACAAAGTTGTAGTTGTCAATGGGCTTATCTTCAACTGTGGGCCTGCAAAATTATTGACGGTGCCATCCAAAGATTTCCACACAAAGATGCTTGCCCCACGCCCGTTCAGCGTCACTTCCTCTCCGGGGTAAACCAATAGTTTTGAAGCCGAAACTTGCACCGATGGGTTCATGCCCACAAAGGGCTCGATGTTCATGGCTATGTTGGCGCCATAAGCAATGGCATACGAATTCCAAACGCCCGCTTCATTTTGAATCCACGAAGTTGCATTGACGGCTTCACCATCGGCACTTGATTGTATTGACACTTTGTGGCCATCGGCATAATTCAATTCCACACCTACCTGAAAAGGCCGGTGCAACACGGGGGTTTCGCGATCGAAGACAATGGTGGTGGCGCGTTTGTTATCAATGTCATCTTTGATTTGCCTGAGCAGCACAACTTTCTTTTCGATGACTGAGCCAGGCGCATTTTGCGGACCGCGCGCATTCCATACCGTTACATTGATGGTGGCATTTTCATTATCGCTCACTAATTGTGCAAATTTTATTTTCACTCCGCTTATATACTGATAGCCCGATTTGTTTCTGAAGTATTCTGAAATGGCCATGCTCTTGGCAGAGTTATGCCCGGTGAGGTAGCCGGTGTAAGGGCCATACGCTGAAAGGGAAAGATTGGAAGGTGTATAGTTGCTTTGAAAATTGTTGAAACTTCCGCACAGCCCTTCTTCCGATACGGTGATGTAGGCGGCCAATTCCAAGGGCAACGATTCGCCCAAAGAATTTTTGGAAATGAGCTTGACTTTATACGTGCCCGGTGCAGCATACTTCACCCGTGGGTTGCGTTCGGTGGATGCGGCCGGGTCGCCTCCTTCAAAAGTCCACGACCAGGTGGTTGGGAAATTTGTGGAGAGATCGGTGAACAATGCCTCCCCGCCTTTGAGCACATTTTGATTGTCAACCGAAAAATTTGCTGTGGGCACGGCCGCCACTTGAGGGACGCAGAGATTTGCCTGCAACAAAGTTTTTCGTCTTGGGCTCACTTCCATAACGGCAAGCATGCGCACCTTCTGGCCTTGCGTAAAAATATTCATGCACGCATCGTAGGAGTAGTCCATATAATTTTCCACCATGTTCAATCCACCGCACGTTGTTCTGCCTGTAGGGCATCCCGAACTGGGCCCGGCAGCGGGGGGTGTATCGGCAACAAAATCTTCGGCACAATTTCCATCGCCCCAAATATGGCGCAGACCCAACCAATGGCCGGTTTCGTGTGAGAGTGTGCGCCCTTTGTTGTATGGCGCCTCCATAACCGGAAAGGTGCCCTTATCGGCCGAGCCAAACGACTGAAAACGCACAACTACGCCATCGGTGGAGGCAGGGCCGCTGGCGGGCAAACCATTGAGGCCCGACTGATCGGGAAATTGTGCGTAGCCCAACAGGTTTGCATCGCTCGAAGCAAACTTAACCGTCCAGATATTATAAAAAATATTGGGGTTCCAGATAGTGGTTGGTTTCAGTTGGTTTTCAATATCGGTGCGCGACCAATTTGCTTTGTTGCCGTTGTAGCGGTGGATGCCGGGCTCGACCATCGCGCCTCCGTTTTCATTTACGGGCGAGAGGCAAAATTCTATTTCTATATCCGCCCCGGCAGGATGGTTGTTGAAGCCGGGTGTGCCTTGCAGCCTGCGGAAGTCTTCGTTCAGCACACTTAGTTGAGCTTGCACTTGTGCCAGGCTAAGGTTTGGCCCATTGCCAACAGGCTCACCATTGTGTACAACGTGTACGATGATCGGCACGCGCAGCAATGCCTGTGTTCTTCCACTGCGGCCAAGTATTTCAATCTCACGTATTTTTTGCTGAATGAAATTTTCAAAGTCTGTGATGGAGCCGCGCTGCGGATAGCGCAACCTGTTGATGCTGTCTTGCTCCATGGTGGCGCACGTGCGCGGAGCGGGCACTTGCGAAAAGGATGATGTAGCAAATGCAAAAAATAATGAGATGGCAAGAAGAAAGAATTTGACCTCTACCAATGAACTCGCCACTAAAACCTCACCCCGGCCCTCTCCATAGGAGAGGGTGACGCTCGATTGTAACTTTGCGTTTAATTTTAAGTTCATATCATTCTCTTTAAATCGCATTTATACTGGCCTCCACGGGAGAGAGGGTGACGCTCGATTGAAACTCTGCTAAAACGTAAGTTCATGTTCTGCTTTTTTTAATCTCCCCTATTCCAACACTTACTCTTCATCCTTCAACTTAAGATAAATTTTATAGCTCGCGGTGCCTTCTTCGTCAAAAAATATTTCCAACGTTAAATCATCGTTGTCCAACTTTCTCACAATAAAAGGAAGCGGGTTGGAGGATAGAAAGGGAATGATAACGATAAGCGTGGCCGTGGCATTATTGAAGCCCCAGGTATCGGTGATCAAAGCAGGTTCGCCATTGGAGCATTTCTGCGCACCGGTCTTTACTTCATAGTAGCGATCGGAGGTGGCATGAAAAATATATTCATCATCGTTGGCGCAATCCAGCTCGAAGCGGTCAACCATTTTTCCGTCCAGTGTCTCTTCAATGATGGACAGTTCCCACGTTCTGCTGATGGGCCCTGTAAATAACTTGGTGTATTCGAATGGCTTAGGTTCAAACTCTTCTTTGCATGAAAGCATCATTCCCGTAAGGAAAAGACAAACCAAGATTTGAATCGGTATTTTTTTCATGGCTGTCAGTTTCGGGTGTAGTTGACTGTGATCGTTGGACTACCTTCAAAATCCACCAAGGTGATGGACATGATAATGGCACCTGTAACCGGATCAACCACTCCGGTGCCTTTTATGGTGGCAAAGTCTTCTTGGATCATTTGCTCTTCTTGTTCAGGAATCGTCAACGTGTTATCGCCATTGTCGGTGAAGGTAAGATCCATCGGTGTTGTTGTCGAAAACAAGTTAATGTTCCAGTTGGAGAGCACATACTTTTCGCAGTCGGTGCTGGTAATGGCAACCGGCTGCGAAACATTGCCGCGCCTGCCGAGGTAGCTTCCACCTAATATGCAATCGTCATTGATGGTGATTGTGTATTTTTTACCGATGCCTCCATCGCTTTGGCCTATCCTAACACTGCCATTGGTAGTAGAGGCGAGCGTGATGACGAGGTCTTGCGA
>JANOQB010000250.1:0-3441 GCA_031422215.1 Cytophagales bacterium
GTCGTCTCATTGAACATCTTATCGATGATGGTAAGTTGATCCAATCCCGATGGCACCCGGCTCAACAAAAGTTGGCGCAAATCCTGCGCCCAGTAAATGGCGAGCGTGGTTGACACCGATGTGGCGGAAAATTTTTTGTCCCAGTTTCTCAACAAGTCAATCTGCTCGTTGGACTTGGCGGACCCGACACTTTCATACGCATAGATAAGGGAGGGAATGAGTTCATCAAACCCAGGAAGATAAGGATCGTACGCTGCGGCTATTAATTTATCGAGGGTAAATGCTTGCTCATTTTTCAAAACCATATTGGCGTGTATGCCCCGCGGGTTTTCGGCATCGGGTGCCATGTAGGTGGGATAATTATTCTTAACGGGACTAAACCCAGCCGCGGCCGTAAAGGGTGTGGAGTTGCAATTCTGTATCCATCCATTGGCTGGATTATAGATGTGAACAGTTTCGTCCACCTCGTGAAGTCCGTTCCATTCCGTGTTGGGGTCACTCCCATCCACCTTTGCAGTCCAGTTGTAAGCGGCATTTCGTTTGGGAATAAAATTGCCATGCCAGTAGGCTATGTTCCCCTTGCTATCGGCAAACACGGTGTTGTTGGATGAGTTGGTTTTCAATTGCATCGTGTTTTTGAAGTCATCAAAGCCTTTTGATTTGGTGCGCTGAAAGGATTGTGTTAACGCCTTCAATGGCTCTTGCATAAGTTTGATAGAAATCCAATGATCACCCTGCTTGGCAACAACGGGCCCGTGATGGGTGTAACGGACAGTAAATTCCCTGTGATTGATTTTGTTGTCGGATGTTTTATAGGCCAACTTTATTTTTTTTGATGTGATGGGCCTTAGTGATTTTCCATATTGATAGAACATCGAGTCGTTTCTGTTTATTATGGTTTCCTTGTATTCGTCAATGCAATCAGCTTGGCTGGAAGTGTGCATCCAACCACAGAATTCATTGAAGCCCTGATAAATAAAAAACTGTCCCCACGTAACGGCACCATACGCATTCAACCCTTCCTCACTGGCTATGTGTATCTCGGGGCGAAAGTAAAATGACGTGTGCGGATTGATCAGCAACAGCGCGTTGCCCGATGCACTTTTGGATGGTGCTATGGCAAACCCGTTAGAGCCGCGCGGTTCAGGCTCCGGATCGTTGTGGTCTTCGGCCTCACGCGCGCCAGCCGATTTTCCTTCTCCATAAAATTCCTTCAGGTTCGAAACTGAGATTGTTTCTATGTCGCCCCCAATACTTCCTTCACTAAAAAGCAAAGGCATCCACGGTTTAAACCGCCTGAGCAGTTTTGGTTTTACGTTGGCATGGGTGTGCAGATAATAATTAATGCCATCGGCAAACGCCTCACAAAGTTTCTTGAGCGCGGGCGGTGTTGTTTTATAAATAGCAATGGCCTGGGCAGTATCGTAGAACAGCCGCATGCGCAAGTCGTGATACAGTTTTGATTCTCCTTCCACCTCGGCTAATCGAGCCACGGCATTGATGTAGTTGAGTTCAACCCGTTCAAAATCATCTTCGCATTGGGCATATAAAAAACCAAATACCGCATCGGCATCCGTTTTTCCATACACGTGGGCAATGCCATGTTGATCGCGGATGATAGAAACCCTCGCTGCCTGTTTTTGCCACCGGGCTATTTCTGTTTTGGTAAATGGCTGGGCATACAAAGAGCCTGAAAGAAGAATGAGGAGAATAATTTTTGTCATAGCAGCAAATCAAGAAGTCAGAAGTCAGAATTTAGAATATAGGAGTTAGGAGGGGTTTGACCTTGAATTTGAGTTTGAAGTTTAGTTTAGTTAAGAAGTCAGAATGTGAGAGGAAGAAGTCAGAATATAGAATTCAGAATCTAATCCAAGAATCCAGAATCTAAAATCATGAGTCCAGAATCCCAAATCCCAAATCTCAAACTACTGTCAATCAATTTTCATCTCCCAACCCTTTTGATATTCCCTGCCCCAGAGTGCCTCGGCACCTTTGTCATTTTTGATTTTTCCGGTAGCGGGATCACAATAAAGTGCGCGGCCTGTGCGGTAAGCGATGTTGCCAAGCTGAGGAAGCAGCGTGGACCGGTGCCCTTCGGAGATTGGTGCAGCCAGTTTTTCCCTGCCCCGTATCGACTCAACAAAATTCAAGAGGTGGATGCTGTCCAACTTATCGCCCATGCCCATCGTGTTGGTGGCATCGGCTTGTTGAATGTTCGTCTTCACATCTTTGGTCAATTTGTTTTTCAACTCATACACTTTATAATCGTCACCACCTGGTATCACCATCGTACCTTTTTCGCCATAGAAAATTACTCCGCGGCCACTTTGCAATTCATCGTAGTCGTTGCAACTCCTACCCTCCCAAGCCATGGCTGTGTTGTTGGGAAATTCAAAGGTGATGGTTTGTGTGTCGGGGGTTTCCCAATCGTCTTTAAAAGCAAAACGGCCACCGGCCGAAACCACTTTGGTGGGATACGTTACACCCAAACCCCAGCGCATCAAATCTATTTCGTGGGTGCCGTTGTTGAGAGCTTCGCCTGTGCCCCAATGCCACGACCAATGCCAGTTGTAATGAACGAGATTGTCTTTGAACGGCTTGCGCGGAGCTGGGCCTTGCCACAATTCATAATCCAGATGAGCAGGCACGGGAGCCACTTTGCCAATGCCTATCGACTTGCGTGCATTTGAGTACCAGCCTTTCGCAAAATACACACGGCCGATGGCTCCTTCCTTCAACACTTGCATCGCTTCTATCATACGCGGAAAGGATCTACGTTGACTGCCCATCTGCACCAGCTTGTTATATTTTGCTGCGGCCGCTACCAGCATTTCTCCTTCTGCTGGATTGTGCGAGCATGGCTTTTCAACATACACATGCTTGCCGGCCTTCAGTGCCATGAGCGTGGCGGGTGCATGCCAGTGGTCGGGTGCGGCAATGGCAATGGCATCCAACTCTTTTACTTCAAGGAGTTTTCTTACATCTTTAAAACCGATTGGCTTTTTCCCAGATTGCTTTTCGATTTCGGCAATGGTCTTGTTCAACACATTTTCATCCACATCGCAGATGAAGCCAACTTCCACACCCGGCAGTTTGGCAAACATTTTTGCAAGGTACAAGCCACGGCTGTTGGTGCCAACCACACCAATGACCACTTTCTCGTTTTGCGAACCATTGAAGCTAAGCAATGGTACTGAAAGCAATGCGCCTGCCCCCGCCAGGGCCGACTGCTTTACAAAGTCTCTGCGTGTTGTCATTTGGATTTGGGATTAAAGATATGAGATTCTTGATTTAGATTCTGAATTCTATATTCTGACTTCTGACTTCTTCCTCTCACATTCCGACTTCTAAATTACAAACTCAACAACAAATTCAAACAACTCCTAACTACTATCTCCTATATTCAGACTTCCTACTCACACTTGATAATTTTTCCGTAAA
>JANOQB010000251.1:0-1878 GCA_031422215.1 Cytophagales bacterium
CATCGGCACGGCCAGCCCCCTTTCTTGCTTCGCGCAAACGGCCCATGGGCAACGTGTGATCTTCATAAAATGGTTTTCCATAGTCAGTGACCAAAATGGAAAACTGCGGTTTCACCGTGCGGTGCTGAAAGGCATCGTCCATTAATATTATTTGTACATCCGCATGTTGGTGAAGTATGGTTGGTATGGCCAATGCACGCTCTTCCCCAACCACCACGTTGATTTTATCACCAAACTTTCGCATCAACTGAAATGGCTCATCGCCCAACGTGCGGGCATTGTCGCCATCGGAAGCGATTCGAATACCCTGTGTTTTGCGCCCGTAGCCTCTGCTGAGAGTGGCCAATTGATAGCGGTCTATCATCAACCGTATCAAGTATTCGATCATGGGAGTTTTACCTGAACCTCCTACATTAAGATTGCCAACACTGATAACAACCGTATCGAACTGAAAAGATTTTTTGTGGCCAATATCATAGAGGTGATTCCGGATCTGCGTGGCCAGATTATAGATGCAGGCCAATGGCCATAACAGATACTTGAGGACAAACATAAAGCAGTGCCGCTATCTTTTGTTATTTTTGGTCAAAAGTACATAATCAATGACAACGGTCACGATAAAAGATGTTACTGCGTATCTGGAAAGCATAGCCCCATCCAGCTTGCAGGAAGACTATGACAACAGTGGCCTGATCACCGGGCAGCCCTCCGATCTTGTTACAGGAATTTTAGTTACGCTGGATTGCACGGAAAAAGTAGTGGACGAAGCCATTGAAGAAAACTGTAACCTTATCATTGCCCATCACCCGATTGTTTTCAAAGGTCTTAAAAAGCTAACGGGAAAAACGTATGTGGAGCGGGTTATCATCAAAGCTATCAAATCCGACATCGCAATCTATGCCATCCATACCAACTTAGACAATGTGATCATAGGCGTGAACAAAAAAATTGCGGATAAGATCGGCCTGCAAAACATTTCGATCTTGCTTCCAAAAAGAAATACGCTCAGCAAACTCACAACCTATATCCCGAAAGAAAATGCCGAGAAGGTGATTGCCGATTTGCACCAATCCGGGGCAGGCAACATTGGCAAATACAAAAATTGCAGTTTTCGGATCACAGGTGAAGGCACATACATGCCCACGGCCGATGCCAAACCATATCAGGGTGAAACCGATAAACTTGAAAGGACAAGTGAAGTGCGGGTGGAAGTTATTTTGCCCACGTACCTTGAGCAGCATGTATTGGTTGCATTGAAAAAAAATCATCCCTATGAGGAAGTTGCCTACTATTTAAGCCGGTTGGAAAATGTTGATCAGGAGGTGGGTGCGGGAATTATTGGCGAACTGCCACTGGCCGAAGACCCTCTGCCTTTTATGCAAAGACTGAAAGCTAATATGAACCTTACGGTGATCAGGCATACATCCTTTACGCGATCGAAAATCAAAAAAGTGGCCGTGTGTGGCGGGGCTGGAAGCTTTCTTTTGCCCACAGCCATTGCACAAGGGGCCGACTTATTTGTATCAGCCGATTTCAAATACCACGAATTTTTCGATGCCGATGGGAAAATCGTTATTGCCGATATTGGCCATTACGAAAGCGAACAATTCACGAAAGAGCTTATTATTGACATTTTAAAGGAAAAATTCCCTACTTTTGCAATCATTTTTTCGGAAACCGTCACTAATCCTATAAGCTATTTGTAAATAATGGAAAATCAAACAGTTGCACAGAAATTAGAAGCCTTGGTGAAACTCCAGTCTATAGATTCTAAGTTAGACGAACTAAAGAAACTTCGCGGAGACCTTCCTGATGAAGTTCAGGACCTGGAAGATGAAATGGAGGGATATCGTACCAGAATGTCTCGTTTTGAGGCTG
>JANOQB010000252.1:0-12661 GCA_031422215.1 Cytophagales bacterium
GATAAATTAAGGATATTGCCGCTCAAGGTAACTTCGAAACCTGTGGTGCGTGTTGCCCCAATATTTTCAAAAGCAAAATCATATCCGGTCGAATAAGGTATGTTTCTCCTTAACAGCAACCCGGTTGTATTTGTCTGATAATAATCGAAAGTACCATTTAACCTGCCATCCAACAGGCTAAAATCCAACCCCAAATCAAAAGTGGCCATTTTCTCCCAGCCTAATTTAGGACTGGGAATTTCGGAAAGCGCGAAACCTGCAGCATTTACTTCGTCCCATGAATAAACAGTTGGCGTTAGTACGCCTTGTGTTTTATTTGGATCAATGGAGGTATTCCCTACCACACCATACGAGGCTCTTAATTTTAAATCCGTTATTATGTTGACATCGGCCATGAAGCCTTCTTCTTTAATCCTCCAAGCAGCCGATAGTCCAGGAAATGAAGTCCATTGAACTCCTTCCGCTAAACGGGAAGAGCCATCGCTTCTCAAGGATGCCTGAAATAGATATTTGTCTTTATAGGAATAGTTGATCCTGCCCATCACAGACATCAGGCTCCATTGCTCTAACTTGCTCCTGATCGCGTTGATGGTTGAGGCCCTGCCAAGGTTATACCATTTCATAGCTTCAACCGGAACACCCGATACCACTGTATGGTGGTTCTCGTAGCTGTTTTCCTGAATGCTATATAAGCCAGTAAACCTCAAATCATGTTTGCCTGCAAATGTTTTGTTATAGGTAATCAGGTTTTCAATTGTATATCCAATGTTTGATTGGTTTTGATATTGGGCACGGGGATCGCCATTCTTTGTGTTTTGTGTAAAACGCCCCTCAAAAATTCCTCTGTTATCATAACGCAAATCAGTTCCAAGCAAAAATTTGTATTTGAGGCCTTCAATTATATTTGCCTCCAAATAGGCGGATGAGAAAATCCTGTTCACTTTTTGCTCATCAATCCTTTTGTTGGCAACAAGTTCGTTTAAGGGGTTTGTACGAATGCCGTCAGAGATGGGAAGAAAAATCAAAGCTCCATTGGCATCGTAAGGAACGCCCAGCGGGGTTTGGTTTACAGCTTCACTTAATACACTGGCTGAACCGTTATTCAAAGTGGAGTTGGTGAATTGAGTTGACATACCTGCTTTAAACCGATTGCTAATTTGGTGATCCAGGTTGATGCGACCGGTAATCTTTGTAAAATCCATGCCGCTTATAGTACCGGCTTGATTAAAATAACCTACTGACATATTAAATTGGGTCTTATCGGTACCACCGTTAACACTCACCTGGTGATCGGTCTGGCTTCCATTGCTGAATATCAAATCCTGCCAATTTGTAGATCGCACCCCTCCTGCCTCTGATACGGAGGCGAATTCCACAGGGTCAATAAATGTTACAGCATCGGCTGGAATAAAAGACCCCGTATCTCCCCACGCTGCCCGACCCGATACGCCAGCGGCAGTAACCCGGTTAGCCTCTCGCTTTAAATCAGCGAACTGCGCCCCATTCATCATAGGAAACTTACTGAAGGGCTGGGCAACACCATAATTTCCGGAGTAAGACACATTCGTTTTGCCTGACTTTCCTCTTTTAGTTGTTACAAGAACTACACCATTGGCACCCCTTGAGCCATAGATGGCCGTGGCTGCGGCATCCTTCAATACTTCGATGGATTGAATGTCGTTGGGGTTAAAATCATTTAATGGATTGCTTCCTGAAGTAGAGACAACTCCATCCGTGCCAGCACTGGTGCCGGAACTTACGGGCACTCCATCTACTACAAACAAAGGATCATTCGAGGCGTTTAACGATCTGCGACCGCGAATCAACACGGCTGCGTTGCTACCGGGCCGACCATTGTTTTGAAGAACATCAACTCCTGCTATTTGCCCTTTCATGCCCTCCAAAGTACTAGTGGTTGCAATTTTGGAAAGAGCATCTGACCCTAACGAGGAAATGGCGGCTGTAATCTCCCGCTTATCTTGCGTTCCATATCCGGTAACAATTACCTCTGATAAGGAAGTGACATCGGTGCTCAGTGCTATGTCTATCACCGACTTTGCCCCTACCGGCAATTCAACTGTGGAAAATCCCACCCCAGTGAAAATCAAAATGGCATCAGCGCCTACAGAAATGGTGTACTTGCCATTGGCATCGGTGGCGGTGCCATTAGTGGTGCCTTTCACAATGATGTTTACACCGGGCACGGTTTGGTTGTCATCGGCAGATGTTACGGTGCCTGTAACAATACGGTCTTGGGCATTTGCCAAAACCGGAAAGCAAACTACGGCAATTAAAAATCCCAGCGAAAACCGCTGCAAGACTTTCTTAAAGTTAGATAGAGTTTTATGCATAATTATTGGGTTTGTTTTGGATTTGAATTTGAAACTATTGTCGCATTATCTGGTAAGACGATTATTAGGCACCGCTGCCCTTACACATTAGGATTTGACCAACTCATCTTTTAAACTTAGCCGTAGCGACTTAAGCGCGCGCCCCATTTGGGTTTCAATTGTTTTCACACTCAACTGGAGCGATTCTGCAATCTCATTGTACTTCATGCCGTGGTACCTGCTCATTTGAAAAACCAAGCGGCATTGCTTTGGCAACCGGGCCACGGCCACATCCACTTGCTGTTGAAATTCTTCAAACTCAGCCAGGATGGATGGATCAAATGAATTGCACCGCACCGTAGCAGCCTCTTCCAAACTTGTCCAGGAGGCACGTTTTTCTTTTCGCAGATAATCGAAGGATAAATTGCGAATGGCTGTGTAGAGATACGATTTGCCCGAACTGGAAATGATAATTTGCTTGCGGTTGCACCATATTTTAAGGAAAAACCCGCTCACCAATTCTTCGGCCACTTCGTTTATGCGAACTAACCTCTTGCAAAAATTACGGAGGGGATTATAGTGGTGGAGAAACAATTTTTCAAAGGCTACATAATCGTCATGCAACAAAACCCGCGACAACAGAAAATCAATATCCGAAGATGGTTTTTGAGGCATTGGCAAGGCTACCAATAGTTGGTTGTTTTCGCTTTTTGATAGGGAAACCAATGCGTCCATAATGCAACAATTGATTAAAATACAATGCACGTTAGCCCCTATTTTTTTTGAAAAACAGAACTGCAAAGAATTTTTTAGCGGTATCCGTCCCGGGAACCGTCCCGAAATTTTATCTACCTTCGTGCAATTGATCCCAAAAGAATAATATGCCAAAGAGCGAGGCCACCATACGAGATATTGCCAAGACGCTTGGAATTTCAAAGTCAACCGTGTCGCGCGCCCTTAACAATCACTTCGATGTGAACCCCGAAACGGCCCGCAAGGTGCGCGAACTGGCCACACAAATAGATTACCATCCAAACCTGCTGGCCCAACATCTTAAACAGCAACGCACCAACACGATTGGCGTGGTGATCCCGGAAACGGTAAACCGGTTTTTTGCCAAGGCCGTTGGCGGCATACAGGAAGTTGCCAACCGGGCGGGATACAATGTGATGATCTGCCAATCGAACGAAACGCTTGCCACCGAGCGAAACAATTTGCAAACCCTGATGGCCAGCAAAGTAGATGGCTTGCTCATTTCCGTGTCGCGCGAAACAAACCGGCACGATCATTTGCAGTATGCCATTGACAAAGAAATGCCCATTGTTTTCTTCGACCGTATTGTTGAGGAGTTGAATGCCTCGCAGGTTTATTCGGACAACTATGACATCAGTTTCGAAGGCACAGAACACCTGATTGCTCAAGGCTGCAAGCGCATTGCTTTTGTGGCAGGTTATCAGCATTTGTACAATAGCCGCAACAGGCTGAATGGCTACCTTGATGCCCTTAAAAAGCACAACATAAAAATATCGGAGCCGCTGATTGTGCATTCTGATTTTACTTCCGGCAACATAGAAGAATATACACGGCACCTGCTCAACTTAAGGCAAAAACCCGATGCTATTTTTGCCATCAACGATATGGCTGCCTTGGAAATAATGCACATCATAAAAAAGCGGGGCTTGTCCATACCCAATGATGTGGCCGTGCTCGGCTTCAACAACGAAACCATTTGCAGGCTTGTTGAACCAACCTTGAGCAGCATCGATCACCCAGCCTTCGACATGGGCGTGGCTGCTGCTGAAATATTGTTGAAGCAGATCAGCAAAAAGGAAATCACACAGGAAAAAAGATTGATCAAAAGCAGATTGGTGGTAAGGGAGTCGAGTAAGAGGGTTTAGGGGCTGGTGGCCAAGAACTTCTTTGATACTGGATATTGGTTGCTTGACTTGAGATCAGAACTTCAATCCCTCATCAAATTTGAACAGCGGATATTTCGGTCCTTCCAAATAACCTGGCACATCGGGCTTTTGGTTTTGCGCTTCCTCTTCGGAAATGGGCGTGGAGAATGGCATCCGACCCGATGGGTTAAATTTTCCGGTCACGATATCCAATACCGCTTCTGCTGTGGTACCGAAGGTGGCCAATACACTTTTTATGTTTTTGGCTTTGCCGTAAATCTCATCAATCACCCACGGGTTTGAAAAATTGACCACGAGAACGGTTGGCTTCTTGGCCGTCAACTGATTGATATATTTTACATCCACGCCATTTTTCGACAACGATAAATTCAAAGGCGATCCATCCGATTCAAATAACGATTTTCCGCTCGGCATGATCCACAACAAAACCACATCTGCTTTTTCGGGCGTGGCCACAAATTTTATTTCCCATTTGTTTGAATCTGCTTTGAACACATTGCTTGCATTGACATTTCTCTTGGACAGGTATGATTCAAAATAAACTTTCACCTTCGGTTTCAACGGAAGGATTTTTTTTTCTTTAATCTCCTCGTTCCTCAACAGCACAATGGATTTTCGCATGGCGATATCAGCCTTTGCTTTGAACTCCGCACTGCCAACCAATTGATCGGCCACATCGGAATTTACATACGGGTTTTCGAACAAGCCCAACGCAAATTTTTCCATCAGCAGGCGGTGTACTGATTCATCTACCAACCCAGCCAGTTCAGGATAAGTTTTGAGAGACTCGATCAATTGAGTAGGATCGGCCGAGCCAGAGAAAATATTGATGCCCGATTCAATAGCTTTTTTATATCGTTCTATCACCGTGAGTTCCTCCACGCCCCAGGGCATCATATCAATCGGGCCCGTGTCGGAATTGATTATTCCCTTGAAGCCCATCTGTTGCCTTAACAAATCTTGCAGCACTTCCTTATTGTAAGCGTAAGCAAGTTCCTTGTATTTTGTTCCCACAGGAAAAGAATAATAGGGCATGATGGCCGATGTGCCGGCATCGATGGCTGCTTTAAATGGGATCAAATTATTTTCAAACATGCCGCCCGGAAAAACTTCGCGCTTGCCCCATTCAAAGTGTGGGTCTTGTCCGCCTTCGGTTGCCCCGCCTCCCGGAAAATGTTTCGTGGTCATGGCGATGGATGATGAGTCCAATTTTTCTCCTTGAAAGCCCAGCACTATTTCGCGTATCATAGTTGCCGCGAGTTTGGCATCTTCGCCAAAGGTGCCTTCCACCCGTTGCCACCTTGGCTCGGTGGCGAGGTCAGCCATGTACATGTAGCCCTTGCGCAGACCAACGGCACGCCACTCTTGCCGGGCGATGTTGGCAAATTCCCTTGTCAATGAGGAGTCGCGCATGGCGGCCAAACCAAGTTCGCCAGGCCAGGTGGAGAAGGAAGTCTTGCCCACGCTCAACCCGATGGACGCATCGTTGGTAATATGGTTGCGCGGATTGGAAGCAATGATTGCAGGGATGCCAAGCCCATCGCCTTCACAAAGTGCTTGCAGGTTGTTGGCCCACTCGGCAATGATTTTTGCCGATGGGTTGGCGCGCAAAATAAAATGCCGCTCATGAAATTGGGTTACAGCCTTTACCGTGCCTGCAGCCGACAAGCTTGGATAAGGCAGCGGCTTGCGTGTGAACATGTTTTCGCTCATCACCAAGTCTGTATTGTTGAACCCGCTGGAGATTGGCTCCGTGGTTTGTGGTTTTTGAAATGACCAATCGTTTTCCAAACGGGTGGTGCCGATGATCATGAATCCGGCCTTTTGCTCCAACGTCATTTTTGAAACAAGGTCTTTGCTCCGCTCTTCGTTGGGCAGCCGCCAGTCTTCATAGTTATCGAGTTCGTTGTTCCGGTTCATATCTTTGAATTGGAAACCATCCACTTCCAAAATTTTTGCGGAGCGATGGCCGAGATTGGGTTGGTTCAATTGGGCATCGGAGGATTTTTTTTCGCATCCATAAAATAAAAATATTGATAGGGTCAAAAGAAAACAGGCAATGGATTTTTTCATTTTTAGGGTTTTCAGATTTTTTGATGGTGTGATTGCATGAAAGGATGTTGCATTTAGACAAGAGATGAATTCCATTCGAAGGCAGCCTACAAGATTGGCTACACAATGGCTTGAAGGCGATTTCATTTCTATAGCTCCTTCAAACTTTCCAAAACTCCTCTTCGGCTGATCTCAAAGAGGTGCCGTGCTGTATGTTCAACCAACTGCGGTACTTCTGTAAGGTCTTTTCCCCACCATTCTTTTTTGGCCAAAACCTTTCGGCACAAATCCTCCATTCCTCTTTTTGAGGGGGCTGCCTCTTCCCAGGCATGCGCCATAAAAGCGATCACTTCATCGCTGTCTTTTAAGGTTATTGCTTTTCCGTTTTTCAATCCACCATAAAAATAAATTAGGGCCGCAAAGGAATAAATCAAGCGGTCGGCCATCATCCCGTTTTTATCGGCCTGAGCCAGCAGGGAAGGCAACACGCGCACAGCAAATTTTGAAAAACTATTGAGGCTGATGGACAGCAGTTGGTGGTTGATGGCAGGGTTGCGAAACCGGCTTATAACTTCTTCCGCATATTTTTCCAGTTCAACCAACTCGCCTGGCAGGTGCGGAACAATGTCATCGTAAATCAACCGCTTTATAAATCTTCCGATCACTGGGTGCTCAATGCTTTCACGCACCGTTTGCAAGCCAGCCAAATATCCAACGCAAGCCATGCAAGTATGGGCACCGTTCAGGATGCGCACTTTTCTGATCCGGTAAGGTTCCAAGTCGTGGGTATAAATTACATTCAACCCAGCCTTCTTAAAAGGTAAAACTTCATTTATCCATCGTGGCCCTTCAATCACCCACAGGTGAAACCATTCTCCCTCCACAGCCAATTCATCCACGTAACCCAATTCTTCATAGACCTCCTCCTTCGGTTTTTTTGGGAACCCTGATACGATACGATCAACCAATGTATTGCAAAAGGTGACATGGGTATTTAACCAGATAAGAAACTCCGATGGAAGAGACCAGTGGCCAGAATATTTTAGGATGCAAGCCTTGAGCGTTGTTCCGTTTTGTTCGATGAGTTCCGTGGGCAGCACCAACAAAGCACTGTCAAATTTTTCTTGAAACCGCCTGTATAATAATTGTGTAAGCTTGCCCGGGAAAGTTGATGCCACCGTGGCAACATCGGTGTCTTCCTTTGAGAATGTAATGCCCGCTTCGGTAGTGTTTGAAATTATAAATTGAAGGTCGGGATTAAGGGCTTCAATTATGAAGGAAGCAAAGTCGGTGGTTGGATTGATCACCCGCTGGATAACATCAATTTTTTTGTGACGGCTAACAAATTCGCCATCGTGTATCCCCTTTAGGATAACCGTATATACACCCTCCTGCTGCTTTAGCGTATCGCTTTGCGAAACACTTTGCACCACCGAGACTCCCGCATCAAATCCCGTCTTTTCGTTTGCCTGCTGCACCATCCAATCGGCAAAGCCACGTAGAAAGTTGCCGCTTCCAAACTGCAGGATTTTTACCGGATATATATTTCGGGACAGTTCTCTTACAGATTTGCTTGAAGGATTTGCTACGAGCATGAGGCATCTTTATAGTAGAAGACTCTGTAGCCGTAAGCAGACCCCTACAAGGCTTTACAATTTGTCGTACACCAAAATAAAATAACAGGAATGCTTTTCAATTTTTAGATTTACCTTTTAGATACCAATAATCATGAACAGACGAGAAGCATTTAACATACTTGGTTTGGGCACAACATTGGCCATTGCTCCTGGCTTTACATTTTCGCAGAAAAAAAAACCGTCTGCCAAATTCAAGTTTTGTTTGAACACCAGTACCATCAGTGGCCAAAAAGCGGGTGTGCAGAAATACATTGAGTTAGCGGCCAAAGCCGGATACGACAGCGTGGAAATTTGGCTGCAAGATGTGAAGGACTACAAAGCGCACGGCAATACCCTAAAAGCGTTGAAGAAGCATTTGGATGATAGCCACATCACCGTAGAAGACGCAATAGGATTTGCACCGTGGATGGTGGAGGACGAGCAAAAACGAAAAGCAGGCTTTGACCAAATGAAGCTTGATATGGAGATGATGGCCGAACTCGGTTGCAAACGTATAGCGGCCCCGGCAGCGGGCGTTCCTGCAGGCGTGCCATTAGATCTTTTTAAAATAGGAGAACGGTACAAACAACTGCTTGACCTGGGCCGGCAAACTGGGGTGATGCCGCAGTTGGAATTTTGGGGATCGTCACCTGTATTTTATAGTATGAGCCAGGCACTGATGGTGGCCGCTGCGGCCAACGATGTGGACGTACATATTCTGCCAGATGTATATCACTTGTTCCGGGGAGGTTCTGGTTTTGAAAGTTTGAAAATGGTGAATGGGAAAATAATAGATGTTATTCACTTCAATGATTACCCCTCCACCATTCCTCGTGAAGAACAAAAGGACAAAGACCGTCTCTATCCAGGCGATGGTGTGGCACCGCTAAAACAAATTATCACCGACCTGGCCAACATGGGCGGAACAAAAGTGCTTTCGTTGGAATTATTTAATCCAGAATATTGGAAAAACGATTCCCTTGTTATCGCAAAAACCGGGTTGGGAAAAATGAAAGCGGTGGTTGCCTCAGCTTTCTGATTCATTTTACATAGAGTCGAATTAGTCCTACCATAAATGCAATTTAAAAAATGCAAAACAAAGAAGAATTAAAATTAATAGCAAGGTTCAATCGAGCGTCACCCTCTCCTCTGGAGGCCAGTATAAATCCGATTTAAAAAGAGTGACATGAACTTTAAATTAAGCTCAAAGTTTCAATCGAGCGTCACCCAATCCTTTGGAGAGGCCGGGGTGAGGTTTTTAAAGCAGAGTTCATTGGTAAATATCAATAATAAATAAATGATAAAAATTGATTCTTCATTAACGCCCTCCCACTTCACTTCGAAACTCCAACGCTTCTGGAAACTTTCAGGTGAAAAAATAAATCACATCGAAAAGCATTACGATGCAAGCAAAGGCTCGCCTGTGTTTACCGTTGCCGGGAGATATTCCACCCGCGGTTGGACGGAGTGGACACAGGGATTTCAATATGGCTCAGCTATTTTACAATTTGATGCGACTGGTGAAAGAAATTTCCTCGAAGCGGCCAGAAAAAAAACGGTGGAGGCAATGGCTCCGCACGTTAGCCATATTGGTGTGCACGATCACGGGTTCAACAACGCGAGCACGTACGGCAACCTGTTGCGGTTGATGAACGAGGGAAAAATTGAAACCAATCAATGGGAGAAAAACTTTTATGAACTCGCGTTGAAAATTTCTGGTGCGGTGCAAGCCAGCCGATGGACGGTGATCAAAGGCGGGGGGTTTATCCATTCCTTCAATGGCGCGCACTCCTTGTTTGTGGATACGGTCCGCTCCTGCCGCGTGCTTATGATCAGCCATCAACTGGGCCATGTTTTTCAGGGCGAGGGCGATGTGAAAATGAATTTATTGGAAAGGGCTGTTCAGCATTTAAAAGCCACAGCCGATTACTCTATATACTATGGCGAAGGTCGCGACAGTTATGATGTACGCGGCCGCACTGCCCACGAAAGTATTTTCAATGTGAAAGATGGAAACTATCGTTGCCCCAATTCGCAGCAAGGCTACACGGCCTTCACTACGTGGACACGCGGACTTGCCTGGGCCATGCTGGGGTTTGCCGAGCAATTGGAATGGCTCGATACCGTGGAGGAACAAGAATTGAAAAACCTTGGAGGAAAAGAAAATATTTCTGCCTTCATGCTAATGGCAGCAAAGGCAACGTGCGATTTCTATATTGCCAACACGCCTATCGATGGCATTCCTTATTGGGATACCGGTGCACCAAATCTCTATAAGGTGATTGACTATTTGAACAAATCTGCCGACCCATTCAATGAGCACGAACCCGTGGATAGTTCGGCAGCAGCCATTGCATCGCAGGGATTGTTGAGGCTTGGGAAATATCTTCAAAATAAAAATGATACAACCGGAAATCAATATTGGCAAGCTGGCCTCACCGTTTTAAAAACACTTCTTGATGAGCCGTATCTAAGTACCAACCCAATGCATCAGGGGTTGATACTTCATTCCATTTATCATCGCCCCAATGGTTGGGATCATATTCCGGCAGGTAGTAAAATCCCAAATGGCGAAAGCAGCATGTGGGGCGATTATCATGCACGGGAAGTTTGTCTTTATTTGCAGCGCATCATTCAAAACGAAAAGTATTATACATTTTTTAATTGTGTGCGATGAGTGCAAAGCCATTAACTGATCTCTCGCAACTTTGTGTGCACACCATCACCACCAAACCGTGGAGTATTGAAACGGCTGCTAAAAATTTTTCCGGTGCAGGCGTGAAAGGCATTACCGTGTGGCGCGATGCATTGGCAGGACGCAACATAAAACAAACGGGTCAGCTCATTCGCGATTATGATTTGAGCATTGTGTCCCTTTGCCGTGGCGGGTTTTTTCCATTCGCAGATTTGCAAAAAAGAAAAGCTGCGATTGATGACAACAAGAAAGCCATTGACGAAGCGGAAGTTCTTGGCGCGCCTATGATTGTGCTCGTATGCGGTGCCGACCCAACACAATCTTTGGAGGATTCAAGGAAACAAATCCAAGAAGGGATTTTGGAAATCCTTCCACAGGCAAAAGCCGCGAACATCAAACTCGCCATCGAACCGCTGCACCCCATGTATGCCGACACGCGCTCGGCCATCAACACCTTGGCACAAGCGAATGATATGGCAGAAGAAATAGATTCGCCTTTCGTGGGCGTGGCTGTTGATGTATATCATCTTTGGTGGGACCCTACTTTGCAACAAGAAATAAAACAGTGCGGAAAAAACAATCATCTCTTCGCCTTTCATATTTGCGATTGGAATGTGCCGACCGTAGATTTCCTCAACGACCGAGGATTGATGGGCGAAGGCTGCATCCCCGTAAGGAAAATCAGAGGTTGGGTGGAAGAAGCGGGGTTCGATGGATTTTATGAAGTGGAGATTTTTTCGGATAAATTTTGGAGGGAAGAGCAGGGTGCATTTTTGAAAAGTATTATTAAGGCTTATGGGGAGAAATCGTGATATTCTGACTTCTAAATTCTGACTTCTAAAATACTGACTTCTAAAAAAAATGAAACAACACAAAATCGGAATCATCATGAACGGAGTAACGGGCCGCATGGGCACCAACCAACACCTGTTGCGTTCTATTGTCGAAATAATTAAACAAGGTGGAGTAAAACTCAGCGATGGCGAAACCATCATGCCCGACCCAATTCTTGTTGGCCGTGATGCAAACAAACTGGAAAGGCTTTGCTCGCTGTCAGGAGTAAAAAAAATGACCACCAACTTGAACGAAGCCCTCGCAGATCCCAACAGCATTATCTACTTCGATTCGCAAACTACGGGAAGGCGTGCAGAGGCTGTGCGCCAAGCGGTAAAGGCCGGCAAGCACATCTACTGCGAAAAACCTATTTCCGTGGACACAAAAACCGCGTTGGAACTTTATAAACTATGTACCGATGCGAAACTTAAAAACGGTGTGGTGCAAGACAAACTTTGGTTGCCTGGCATATTGAAATTAAAACGGTTGATCCAACAAGGCTTCTTCGGCAAAATACTTTCCGTACGTGGCGAGTTTGGCTACTGGGTTTTGAAGGCGACACCATTGCCGCGCAACGGCCATCGTGGAATTATAGAAAAGAAGACGATGGAGGAATAATAGTTGATATGTTGTGCCATTGGCGCTACGTACTCGATAATGTTTTTGGAAAAGTGAAAGCCGTTTCTTGCCTCGGTGCCACGCACATTGCACAACGGATAGACGAACAAGGCAAACCTTACCCATGCACTGCCGATGACGCAGCGTATGCAACCTTTGAATTGGAAGGTGGCGTGATTGCTCATTTCAATTCATCGTGGGCAGTGCGCGTGAGGCGCGATGATTTATTGACACTGCAAGTGGATGGCACTAAAGGATCGGCTGTGGCCGGATTGCGCGAGTGCTACACGCAACATTATGGCAACACCCCTAAGCCTGTATGGAACCCAGACATTGCACAGTCCATCAATTTTTTTGAAGGCTGGAGCAAAGTGCCCGACCAAGAAGTGTATGACAACGCCTTCAAAGCCCAATGGGAATTATTTTTGAAACACGTGGTGAAAGACGAACCTTTTCCTTGGGACTTGCGCGATGGCGCACGCGGTGTGCAGTTGGCCGAGAAGGGAATTGAAAGTTGGAGCAAGCGGTGTTGGGTGGATGTTCAAGAACTTAAGTAATTCAGATTTCATATCTACAGCCTTGAAAATCAGTAATTTG
>JANOQB010000253.1:0-2538 GCA_031422215.1 Cytophagales bacterium
GTAGAAATCCCGTCTTCGGGTAGCTGCAAAACGTTATAATCAATTTCAAAATACCGCCAACTCCCTTAAACCCAAAATGATCAAAGATTGCCCAATAGCGTTTGCATTCAAAAAGCCAACCTAAAATTTAGAACTTGACAAAGTAGGATTAGCTTTGCATCCCATGTTTCGTATTGCCCATATTTATTTTTTTACGATCGTTATTACTTGCTTCATGAAGTTGAACGTGCTGGCACAAACACGCAACAACCAGGGCACCGGACTTCCCATTACAAAAGCTAAAGGCCCCGTTAAAATTGATGGAATACTGGATGAAGAAGATTGGAAAACTTCCGCAGTGGCCACCAATTTCTTCCTCAACTATCCGTTGGATTCGCTGCCTCCCACATTCCAATCGGAAGTGCGCCTTACCTTCGATGACAATTTTTTCTATGTATCGTTTGTTTGTTATGACGACAGCCGGCCCAACGTGGTGCAATCCCTTCGCAGGGATATTGAGTGGGCCCTGAACGACAACATGGGCATGTACCTCGATCCTTACAATGATTTCACCAACGGGTTTTATTTTACCATCACGCCTTATGGTGTGCAATCGGAAGGGGTAATATCATCGGGTGGTTCCGATAGGGAAAATTCATATAACAACAGTTGGGATAATAAATGGTACTCATCGGTAAAGCGGTCTTCCGACCGGTGGGTGGCAGAGCTTGCCATACCCTTTAAATCTTTTCGCTACAACCAAAATGAGAAAGAGTGGAATGTAACTTTTGTGCGGCAGGATTTAAAACGCAACGAACGTTCCAGTTGGGTTGCCACGCCCATTCAGTTTATAGCCGCCTCGTTTGCCTACAGTGGAAAAATACAATGGCAAACTCCGCCTCCCCAGGCTGGCACCAATGTATCGGTGATACCGTATGTGGTAGCTTCAACATCGAGGGATATAGAAAATGATGAGTCGGAAAATAAATTGGATGCAGGCTTCGATGCAAAGGTGGGCGTTACTCCTTCGCTCAATCTCGACCTTACATTCAATCCCGACTTTTCTACCGTGGAAGTTGACAAGCAGATCATCAATCTTACCCGCTTTGAATTTCAGTTTCCCGAGCGCAGACAATTTTTTTTGGAGAACAGCGATCTTTTTTCGGCACCGGGTTTCACCTCTCTCACGCAACCATTTTTTTCCAGGAGGATTGGATTGGTGACCGACACATCGGGCAATTTATCGCGCGTGCCCATTTTGTATGGGGCAAGGATAAGTGGCAAGCTGGGGCCCAAGTGGAGAGTGGGCCTGATGAACCTACAAACGAAAGAAACTAAATCGCTTGGCTTGCCGGGTCAAAATTATACGGTGGGAGTTCTGCAGCGACAAATTTTTGAGCGATCAAATTTTGATGTCTTTCTGGTGAACAAACAATCCATTGGCTTAGGGGAATATGATCGTGAAACGTATTATCATGAAAGCTTGGTGAAACAATTCCGGAATGAAGCGGACACCGTTCTCAACCGCTATAACCGGGTGGCGGGTTTTGATTTTAACTTGATCACCGCCAATAACAAATGGGGAGGAAAAGTTTACTATCACCGGTCGTTTGATGGATTTTCGGAAAAAGAAGACCGCTACTCGTTTGGTGGTTTCACCGAGTATAACACCAGGAATTTCAATGTGATGACAGGCTTCATCGGTCTTGGAAAAAATTACAATGCCGAGGCAGGATTTATTCCAAACCTCGCGGTCTATCCCGGTACGCTGGGCGGTATTGTGATCACCAATTACAAACTCTACCCAAAATCGGGGCCACTCGTATTGATGACACCAGGATTTGTTATCGACACAAATTTTATCCCTGATGGCACACTCACAGATCGGAATTTGACACTCCAGTATGCCATGAACTTTCGCAACACGGCACAAGTTGTTGCCTCTGTAAAAAATGTTTTTTCAAAATTGCCCGAGGACTTTGATATTCTTTATCCAAAGGGAGATTCATTGCTACTTAAAGGCCAGGAGTTTCAGTGGAATGAATTTCAAATAGAGTTCACCTCCAACACGCGCAAAGTTTTTACCTACATACTGTCGGCCAGCGGAGGTGAATTTTATAATGGAAAACGGATTGGGGTGGGGGGAACTCTCCAATATCGCATCCAGCCTTATGGAAGCATTTCCATCACCGGTGATTACAATAACATTGTGTTGCCTTCCGTTTATGGCAGCGCCAAATTTTTGTTGTTGAGCCCCCGGCTTGATTTTACCCTTACCGATAAATTGTTCCTTACCACCTTCGCTCAATACAACGATCGGTTTGATAATGTGAACCTCAACGCACGTTTTCAATGGCGCTACAAGCCCGCCTCCGATTTCTTTCTTGTCTATACAGAAAATTATTTGCCCCAGCATTTGAAAAGCAAAAACAGGGCGTTGGTACTCAAGTTTACTTATTGGTTGAATATATAGGGAATTAGGAGATAGAATATAGTAATTAGTAGATAGTAGTTAGTAGATAGTAGATAGTAGTTAGTACATAGTATCTGATTTCCAAC
>JANOQB010000254.1:0-2125 GCA_031422215.1 Cytophagales bacterium
TTTGAGACCCAATTCCCTCGACTTAAAATATCCCCCGCAATGGTCGACCAACGATACTCCATCCAAAGGCTATTATCGCAGAAAACCCCACCCCTCGAAATACGGACAAAAATGCCCGATGACCTTAGAGACCCTTTTAAAAAACGAACCCCAAGTCTATTCCCCAAAGTAAGTCCGTGAAAGACCGAGTGATCCCAAGTTTTGTCCCTAGATAGTACCGTGAATAGTGGATGCGACTTTCAAGCGCCCCTCCAAAGCCAACCATTGAACCTGGTTTTATTGCAATATCAGAACTAGGCGCGGGCCAACCCTCAAGCCTCAAATAGCAATGCACCAGAGGCTGAACGAATAAATTTTGATGGGAAAACTTCCGTTAAGGAGACGGTATTCAATACGTGGGCATGCTTGTATCGATCTCTTTCGCCCACGCAAGTATGCCACCTTTGAGGTTGTAGAGATTGGTGAACCCATGATTTTTTTCTAACCATTGCACCATATTGCCACTGCGCGCACCACTCCGGCACTGAAGGATTACTTTTTTGTTTTTGGAAACACGATCCACTTGGTTGGTAAGTTCCGCCTGCGGGATCAATTCTCCACCCAGGTTGCATATATCGTATTCATGCGGCTCGCGAACATCAATCAACTGGAAGTCGGTCTTGGTGTCCATCATTGTTTTCAATTCCTGCACTGATATTTCCTTCATGGCATTTGGGGTTTGTTTCTACACGAGCACGAAATTCATAATAATTGATCAAACTTTCGGTTGGTTGAAGGACTTTAATTGTCACGAGCTTATGTAACCTTCAATCAAAAATAAAATTTAAGGCTACTTTAATAATCCCAAACCAAAACTGCCATAGCTATTATTCGTAATTTACACTATAAATTCTTGAAATATGAGAGTCAACTACAGTACCGGTGCCAAATGGGAAGATATTGTTGGATATAGCAGGGCCGTGCGCATTGGCAACACGTTGGAAATTTCTGGAACGGTGGCAACGGATGGAACCCATGTGATGGCCAAAGGGGATTTTTACGGACAAACAAGGTATATCATTGAGAAAATTGAAAAAGTGTTGAGCCAGGCAGGGTTTGGATTGAAAGATATAGTACGTACTAGGATTTTTGTTACCGACATTTCTCACTGGGAGGCCGTGGGCCGTGCGCATGGTGAGTTTTTTAAAGAGATAAAACCAGCCACCAGCATGGTGGAAGTTAGTGCACTTATCGATCCCGACTATTTGGTTGAGATTGAAGCGACTGCCGTGAAAGAATAAATTGCAGTTGATAAAAAGCAATTGACGATTTTCCTAGACACTCATTTTGTCAACTTTCTACAAGTGTTTAATATTTATTTTTAGCCAAACCGCTTCAACGCAAGTGCTGAAACGGTTTCTCCTATTGCCAACGATGATGTGGCGGCAGGAGAGGGTGCATTGCAAACATTGATTGCTTTTTCTTCTTCTAAGATCAGGAAGTCATCCACTAAGCCACCACTGCGGTCGCATGCCTGAGCACGAACTCCGGCACCACCTTCCACCAAATCTGTTTCCTGTATTTCGGGTATCAATTTCTGCAACGCTTTGGTGAAAGCAGCTTTTGAAAACGAGCGGTACATTTCACCAAATCCGGTGCGCCAATATTTGGCAGCTACTTTCTGAAAACCTGGCCAGGCAAGTGTTTCTCCCAGCTCGGCAAGATTGATATCCGATTTTTTATAACCCTCCCTTTTAAATGCGAGCACCGCATTGGGCCCGGCCTCTACCCCACCTTTGGCCATGCGCGTAAAATGAACGCCAAGAAAAGGAAAATTTGGATCGGGCACCGGGTAAATCAAATTCTTTACGAGGTATTCTTTCTCCTTCCTCAGTTTAAAGTACTCACCGCGGAAAGGTATGATCTTCACATTTAAATCTTTTACCGTCATGCGTGCAACCTTGTCGGAATATAGCCCAGCGCAGTTCACTACAAGTTTTGTCGAGTAGCTTTGCTTTTGTGTGATAACGGTTACGTGCGCACCATTAGTTTGGATGTCTATCACCTGCTCGCCCAAATTTATTTGCGCCCCTTTCAGCCGGAGCAGTTCTCCATATTTCTCTGCCACAATTTTATAGTCAACAAT
>JANOQB010000255.1:0-2160 GCA_031422215.1 Cytophagales bacterium
TTCAATTACTTCAATCAGGAACAAAACATTCAAAGTTTCAAAGCCAGCATACGGCAAGGCACAGGTTTGCGTTATGGCGAAAACCCTCATCAACAAGGTGTGTTTTATGGTGACCTCGAAAACCTCTTCGACCAACTGAACGGTAAAGAACTTAGCTACAACAATTTGGTGGATGTGGATGCGGCCGTCAATCTTATAAAAGAGTTTGATGGCGAAACCGTTTTTGCCATAATCAAACACACCAATGCCTGCGGTGCAGCCACGGGTGCCAACGTGAGGGAAGCCTACCTAAAAGCATTCCAGGCCGATACGGTTTCTGCTTTTGGCGGAGTGCTGGCATCGAACCAAAAAATTGATTTGGCCGCAGCCGAGGAAATAAACAAATTGTTTTTTGAGATTTTGATAGCACCGGGATACGACACTACCGCGCTGGACTTATTGAAATCAAAAAAGAACAGGATCATACTAAAGCAAAAGCAAAACCTTTCGGCCAAAAAGCAATTCAAGAGCTTGCTCAACGGTGTGATTGAACAAGATTTGGATTTAAAAACAGATTCGAAAGAAAATTTGAAAGTGGTGACTAAGCGAATCCCATCTTCTGAAGAGGTGGAGGCGTTGCTCTTCGCCAGCAAAATTTGCAAGCACACCAAATCCAATACCATCATATTGGCGGTAAACGGCCAACTTCTTGCGAGCGGTGTAGGGCAAACCAGCCGCGTGGATGCGTTGAAACAAGCCATTGAGAAAGCCGGGGCGTTTGGTTTTGATTTGAAAGGCGCGGTGATGGCATCGGATGCTTTCTTTCCGTTTCCCGATTGTGTGGAGATTGCCCACGGGCACGGCATTCAGGCTGTGATACAACCGGGAGGGTCGATCAAGGACCAAGACTCGATAAATTTTTGCGATGGTCACAACATGGCGATGGTCTTCACAGGCACACGGCATTTCAAACATTGAGTTTTCCAAATCTATCTATGAAATGTCATCGCGGGCGAGTGGCCCAAACTTCATTTATTGCAATAGATATTCATGCTCGACCCGCGATCCCATTGAAATGAACCCTCTACCGAATTTGGTTTAATAATCCACCAAATATTTCTGTAATTTCGGGCTTTGTTAATTTTACCAACCAGCGAGTAACGAATGGGACTTTTTGATTTCTTTACCAGCGACATTGCGATTGACCTGGGAACCGCCAACACTCTGATCATTCACAAAGATAAAGTAGTAGTAGATGAGCCTTCCATTATTGCCTTGGACAGGACCACCGGCAAAGTGCTGGCCATTGGCCGCGAGGCCATGCAAATGCACGAAAAGACCCACGACAACATTAAGACGATCCGTCCACTCAAAGAAGGCGTGATCGCGGATTTCCATGCTGCCGAGATGATGATCAGGGGCATGATCAAAATGATTGACACGGGCCGCAGATTATTTCCACCCTCCTTGCGCATGGTCATCTGCATTCCATCGGCCATTACCGAAGTTGAAAAACGTGCGGTGCGCGACTCGGCCGAGCATGCCAATGCCAAAGAAGTATATATGATCCATGAGCCTATTGCAGCCGCCATTGGCATAGGCATCGACATTGAAGCACCGGTGGGCAACATGATTGTGGACATTGGCGGAGGCACTACCGACATTGCCGTGATTGCCCTTTCGGGGATCGTGTGCGACCAATCGATACGCATAGCGGGCGATACTTTCAACCGCGACATACTCGACTACATGCGCAGGCAACATAACCTGTTGATTGGCGAACGGTCGGCCGAGCGGGTGAAGATTGAAGTAGGATCGGCCCTCACCGAATTGGATGACGGCCCTGATGATTATGAAATCCGTGGCCGCGATTTGATGACGGGCATTCCTAAAACAATAAAGATTTCCTACTCCGAAGTTGCCTTCGCGTTGGATAAATCCATTTCCAAACTGGAAGAAGCGGTGCTCAAAGCACTGGAACTTTCGCCACCCGAACTGTCGGCCGATATTTATGAGCAGGGCATTTACCTAACGGGGGGTGGTGCCATGCTGCGCGGATTGGACAAGCGCCTGTCGCTGAAAACAAAATTGCCGATACATGTGGCCGATGATCCGTTGCGCGCGGTGGTGCGTGGCACGGGAGCGGCTTTAACAAATATTCCAAAATTCAGGAAGGTCTTG
>JANOQB010000256.1:0-2393 GCA_031422215.1 Cytophagales bacterium
CTTCAAACGGTTGAGGGAGGAGTTCCTAAAAAATACCAAACTTTTTTTCTGAAAACCCTGAACAATTAATAAAATGAGGCGTTGAAGGAAACTATGGAAACTTTGGCGATGTCAATAGTTTCCATAGTTTCGCACCCCTTATGGAAGAACACGACATAAAAGAAAAAATTTTAAAAGGCTCTGAGGGGCTTTTTATGAAGTATGGAGTGCGCAGTATTTCCATGGACGACATAGCCCGTCACTTGTCCGTTTCAAAGAAAACCCTCTATCAGCACTTTGCCGATAAGGATGAGTTGGTGACCATGATGGCCAAAAATTTTCTGGAAGAGGACAAACGGCAGTACGAAGCCATCACGGCCATTTCTAAAAATGCCATTGATGAACTGAGCCGGATTTCGGTGTTGATGAAGCAGACATTGGAAGAGATGAACCCATCCCTTCTGTATGATTTGCAAAAATTTCATCTCAAGGCATGGAACCTTTGGCAAGAGTTTAAACAAAAATTTATTTATCAATCAATGGTGCGCAACCTGAAGCAGGGAATAGAAGAAGGAAACTTCCGATCAGAAATCAACCCCGATATTATTGCGGTGGCCCGCTTGGTGATGATCGAAAGTTCGTTCAACGATCAGGTGTTTCCCAAAGAGCGCTTCAACTTCTTGGAAGTGAACTGGCAGGTGTTCGATTTTTTTGTGCACGGCATGTGCACCGACAAAGGAAAAAAACTATATCAGAAATACAGATATGAAATCACAAGCCTTGAAACAATCCCCAAATAATTTATGAAACACTTTTTTACAATTTCACTCGCACTAGTGTTGTCGGTGGGGGCTTATGCCCAACAGGCAGCACAGTCGTTTACCTTAGGGCAGTGCATTGATTACGCATTGCAAAATTCAATCAATGCACAAAACGCAACCATTGATCAAGAAATAGCTGCCGCGCGTGTGAAGGAGACCGTTGGCCTCGGCTTGCCGCAAATTTCTGGAAGTGCCTCGCTGGTACACAACCAAAAGTTGCCCCGGTTTTTTGGAACATTTAACAATGACCCGGACGCGTTTGGATTTTTTCCAAAAGATATTGTAGGTGCTCAGAATGGAGATATACTGGCCGCTCAAAACTTCTTTCAATTGAGTAGTAGCGGCAACGCTAGTTTGTCCATCACGCAATTGATTTTTAACGGCTCTTACTTTGTGGGCCTTCAGGCCGCCAGCACATTTAAAGAATTGTTGAGAAAAACTGCGGACCAAACCAATGAACAGATCATTCAGCAAGTGACCAAAGCCTATTATGGTGTGCTGATCAACAAGGAACGCACTACGTTGTTCAACAATAACATAGCCCGGTTGGATACGCTCCTTCGCAACACCAAAGCCCTTAACGAAAACGGTTTTGCCGAGGGGATTGATGTGGACAGGATACGGGTTGCCTATAACAACTTGGTTTCCGAGCGCGATAAATTCCTGAATTTTAATAAGCTGGGATTGGAGTTGTTGAAATTCCAGATGAACTATCCGTCCAATCAACCCATTGAGGTGGTTGGCAATATTCAGGATGTGATGGTGGAGCCAAACTTAGATAGCTACAAAGAAGGATGGGATTATAAAAGCCGGCCTGACTTTAAAACCTTAGAAGTAAACCGCAGGCTTCAGGAGCTGAACATCAAAAACCAATATGCAGGTTCCGTTCCCTCGATTGCTGCCTTTGCAAACTTGGGTTACCAAACCCAATCAAACAACATAAGCGGCCTGTTCAAAACCAATTCATCCGTTGAGGATGGAGAATTCGTTGGTCCCGACAAATGGTACAATTTTTCACAGTTTGGGGTGAGCATGAACATTCCGATTTTTTCCGGCATGCGCGGCCACTACAAAATCCAACAAGAAAAACTTACCCTCAAGAAAATCGACAACGGTTTCAAGGCATTGAAGAATGGCATCGACCTCGACATTGCTCAATCTTCCATCACGTTTGAAAACGCGATCAAATCTCTGGCGGCCCAAAAAGAGAATCAGGAACTGGCGGCCAACATTGCACGCATCACAAAAATCAAATATGAACAAGGTGTAGGCTCCAACCTTGAAGTGGTAGATGCAGAGAACAGCCTGCGAACGGCACAAACCAATTATTACTCGGCCCTGTTCGATGCGATGGTAGCCAAAGTGGATTTAGATAAAGCCTACGGAAAATTATTACCAACAACACAAAAATGAAAACAACCTCAATAAAAATTAATATGAAACCCAAATTTTACATTTCACTAACCGCTGCCATAGTTTCGGCAGTTTTTTTGGCTGGCTGCAGTGGCTCCTCGGTGGACAAAGCAACGCAACTTGAGAAATTGAAATCGGATCAGGCGGATGTGTCGAAGAAAATTGCAAAATTAGAAAGCG
>JANOQB010000257.1:0-7581 GCA_031422215.1 Cytophagales bacterium
GCTCATTGCCACTGATGATCACTTCATCAATGGTAGCCTGGTCGCCTTCGTTCACGCGCATCTCAATATCAATCGAGTCGCCCATTACAGCTACCTCCATAGGGTCAACATCAAAAAACAGATAGCCATCATCCATATACAATCCGCTGATGTCGGCCCCTTTCGGGTTGAAGGTGGTTTTTTTATCCAGCATTTCCCGGTTATACACATCCCCTTTGTTGATGTCCAAGATTTTGTTGAGTGTGTTTGTGGTGTGTATGTAATTGCCTACCCACGTGATATTGCGGAAATAATATTTTCTTCCTTCATACACATTGATCACTACATTGATGTTTTTCTTATCGTGATTGACAAGGGTATCAGAAATTATTTCGGCATCGCGGAACCCTTGCGAATTATAATACTCCAGCATTCGTTGCTTATCGTCTTCATAATCGGTGCGGATAAATTTCGAACCATTGAAGACATTCAACTTCACGTTCTTGTTCACAAATTCCTTTACCTGAAGCCAACTTACTTTACGGCTTGAATCCAATGCCGATTTTACTTTGCTGGGTCTAAAAGTCAACACTTCACCGATTATTGTTCTGTGAATAGTTAAACGTGGATGCTCCTTTGTTTTCTTCAACCGTGCTTTCAACTTCGCATCGGGCACTTCGTGGTTGCCCACTATTTGCACTTCGTTTATCCTCACTTTCGATTTCAGGTCAACGTCTAATTTTAACCGTACGCCACCACGGTTTAGCGTGTCAAAATCCTGGCCTATTTTTACGGTGGTATTTAAAAATCCCTTCTTAACAAAATGTTTTTTCACGGCCAATTCGGCATTGCGTATAGTGGCATCATTTACAATTTTCCCTTTGATCAGGCTCAGGTCTTCCTTGAGGGCAGTTTGGCGCGACTTGCTGATGCCCACAAAATAAAAATCGGTGAGGCGTGGTCGTTCGGCCAATTTGATTTCCAAAAAAACATTTGTGCCCTCAATTTTTTGTACGGAAATGGTAGCGTCTCCGATAAGGCCGTGCTTCCAAAGTTTGCGTATGGCACCGGCAATGGCATCGCCCGGAATTTTTACTTTATCGCCAATCTTCAGGCCGGTGAGGGAGATCATGGCGTTTTTGTCAAGCACGTTTAGGCCCGTCACTTCAATGCCGCCAATGGTGTATTCTTGCGGGGCGGCATAGTTCAGGGTTGGTTCAGTTGGCGTTGTGGTTTGTGCCCTGTTGTTTCTGAATTGCGCATGCGAAATGCCAATGCAAAAAAGCGATACGATCAAAACGGATAAAAAATTCTTCATTGTTTAATTAGCCAATGGTGTCCAACACTTTTCCAAACCGCCTTTCTCTTTTTTGGTAAGCACAGATGGCTTCATATAGATCCTCTTTTCTAAAATCGGGCCATAAGGTGGGTGTGATAAATATTTCGGTATAGGCAATTTGCCATAGTAGAAAATTGCTGATGCGAAGTTCCCCGCTGGTGCGGATGAGCAACTCCGGATCGGGCACCCCCGCTGTTTCCAAATGTTGTGAAAAATAATGCTCATCTATTTCACCGGGTTGAATAAGTCCTTTCTTTATTTCTTCACCTAATTTCTTCACCGCCTCTACAATTTCCCATCGGCCACTATAGTTAAGTGCCAATTGCAGGATCAGTCCGCTATTGTTGCTGGTGGCTTCCTTAGCTTTCATCAGGTTTTTCTGGCATGCTACGGGCAGTTGGCTGATGTCACCTATCGTTTGCAATTTCACTTGGTTTTCGTGCAGCGTATTGATTTCCTTTTGGAGGGTGTTTACCAATAACTCCATCAAGCCGTCCACTTCTTCCTTTGGCCTGCCCCAATTTTCGGTGCTGAAGGCATACAAAGTCAAATATTTGATCCCTAATTCTCCGCACCCTTCCGTCACATCTTTCACGGCCTGTATCGCGTTGCGATGCCCAAAAATCCGGGCGGCACCCTTGCTTTTGGCCCACCTTCCGTTACCGTCCATGATAACGGCTATGTGCCGGGGCAAATTATTGAAGTCTATATTTTCTTTAAGTGTTGCCACAAGGCCGCAAAAATAGCCTTTTTTTTCCAACACATTGCCATCGCAGACACGTTGATAAAATATGCTTCAATCTGCCTTTGGCAGGATGATACAAACCGTGATAAAGTTTGATTGAAGGGAGAGAGATTACCGGTAAGGGCTGCCCGGGCAGGGTATATCGTAAAAAGTGTAGGTAAGTGTGATGCCGGTAAAAAAGTAATTGTCGTAATCGAAGGAATTGCCGTATTGAAAATTTTTGAATGAGGGATTGCCATCGGAGATATTATCGAGGTAATCGAAGAAGGTTTTTCTAATGCCTACCTCAAAAGCAATGTAGTATTTGGGGTTGAGAACATACTTCATGCCTCCGCCAAAAGGAATGGCCATTTGGATATTGCTGTACTCGGCATTCTTTTGTGCCACACCAGAAAAACCAAACAGCCCCGCTCCGGCAAACAAGTAGGGAGTAAAGCGCAGCCTCCTTTTGCTATCGCGCCAATCCAAAAAATGATATTCAAAACTGGTGCTGGCCTCGAACAAAAAAAGATTGAAGGAAGAAGCCCTTGCAGTTGCAAAAGCATCGATGGGGCGAGTATCGGTTGCGCCTATTTTGCCAGCCGTAATGGCCGTGCGAACACTGATTACACTGCTGATATTGGAGCGATAGAAAACGGTGGCAGCAGGCTTTGAAAACGCAAAATTGTAGGTGCGCGATAGATCGCCCGTATAATTGAATGCGCCCAGCCCGAAACCTATTTCTGCCCTTTGGCCAAGTATTTGCTGGGCATTTGTATTTGTTAATTGCAACAGCGCTGCACTAAGCAACAGAATGCGAAAGTGGGCATTGGGCATTAGGCGTTGGGCATTAAGAGACGGCCTACCTGAATTTTGCTTTGTGCAGCGTGGCACCAAGTATGTAAGTAATGCGAACGGAAGTAACCATGTAAATGTCCCTGTCATTTTTTGATCCGCGCATGTTGCTTGGGTGCTCACGGCCATATCCGGCTATCGTATTGTACGTTGCTCCGTCTCTTCCCACATACGGGGTTGTTGCCGGTGCAGGTGAGATCTCATTACTTCTATATGACATTGCCCTTGCAAGCGGATCGGTAAACACACCCAAGTCCACATAATTTTGACTAACATCATCTAAATAATCGGTGAAGGTATAGCGAAACCCAATGTCGCCCCATAAATCAATCACTTCGGTCAGTTTAAAACGCGCTCCGATTCCAAATGGTATGGCAACCTGAAATTTCTTATAAGGCTTGATGCCAGAATTTGCATCTGTGGGCTGCAACGTGGAGTATTGTCCTTCCGTACCAAGTGGCTCAAGATCCACCCAACCGCCACCTAATGCTGTTGGAGCTTCTGCCTGCGGGTTGTGCAGAAAAGCAGCAACTCCCAAATACGCATAGGGTGTCCATTGAACACGGCTGATGTACGTTTGGGAATTATCGAACAGATCAAAATAGGCAACTGCCGAAAGTTCTTTGATGCGGTTTCTAAAAGAGAGGTTTCTTTGGTAGCGGTACTTGCCATTTTCAGCATCTCCTGCATCGGCCGATTCGGTATCAGAACCTTTTAGAGTTCCGTACATAAACTGTCCAAGAAAAGTATACCGAGGGCCAAAGCGGTGCATTAATGAAATGCCCAAAGCTGGGCGGGTAAAAGATATATCGGTGCTTACGCGTTGGGGCCGGGGAGCAATGTCTCCATAATAATTCAAAGCACTAACCGAAAAGCCAACTGCGCTATACGCTTTGTTTTTAAAGGAGGATTTATTTCCCTTGAAATTGGCCATGCGCTTATTGGTCTTCTTGATTGTTTTTCTGTGGAATTGCGCTGAGGCCTGCTCGGAAAAGCAAACCAAAATTGAAAGCAGAAAAATGCCAGCTATAATTTTTCTCATAAGAAAAGCCATTTGAGGATTACAAACTTATATAAAATAGGTGAATAATGTAACCCCTAATTGCGCACATCCACCCCCCAATTGAGTTTTTGGCGCAGGGTTTTGAAATAATGGTGGCCAGGAAGTATCACCAATTTTGCTTTGAATTTCTCCTTTTTTACAATCAACCTGGCGGAATCGTCAATTGTTTCAAACCGCGAATCGAGTGACACAAGGTATTTTTTGCTCCTTCCTTCAATCTGAAAAGATATTTCCGAATTATCGGCTATTACTATTGGGCGCGACCCTAAGTTGTGTGGACTGACCGGGGTTATTATAAAACTTTCGGATTTTGGGTAAACCAACGGACCGCCACAACTGAGGGAATATCCAGTAGAGCCAGTGGGTGTTGAAACGATTATACCATCGGCCCAATAGGAATTTAGCAGTTCACCATCTAAGTGTACGTGCACAGTAATCATCGAAGAGGTATCCTTCTTCATGATAGTAAAATCGTTTAGGGCGAAATTGACCGAGCCAAATAGTTTGGGTGTTGATATAAGTTTTAGCAAGGTGCGGCTTTCAACTTTATAATCTCCCTTGAAGAGTGAGTCCAGTGCAGTGTCGGCATTGTCGCGGCTGGTGGTTGCCAAAAATCCCAACCGGCCTGTGTTTATCCCTAATATGGGTACTTCACCTTTGCCTATGTAGGTAACGGAATCGAGCATGGTGCCATCCCCGCCAAGGGAGAAAAAAAAATCTAAGCTTTTTAGGTTGTCACCGCGTTCAAACGTTTTGTGTTTTACTTTGTGAAGAACTTTGGATGATACTTGCTTCACAAATTTAGAGGACATCCAAATCTCTGCATTGTAGTGAACCAGCTTATCGAGGAGCTTCTCAATAAATCGTGATGATTTTGCCTGAAAGTCCCGTCCGTGGATACCAATGCGCATGGAGTGCGGGTTAAATGTCTAAGTATCGGAGCAACATATCAATCTTTTCTTTTTCCCCTCCCGCATCGCGAACTATTTCATTGTAACGCCCAATTATTTTATAGCCGAAGCGATCTAAGGTGGCTACGATACGGTTCAGTTCCACCACGTTGAATTTTATTGTCAATTTTATTTTGCCTTTGTCCAGGGGGTCTTCAAGCATTGAACTGCTGATGATTTTTGCGTTGTTCTCTTCCACATAGCGGCTGATTTCTGCCAGCGAGTAATCGATCAAATCCATGCTCAGCACCAATATGCCACCAGGCATCTGCACGGCCGCAGTTTGTGCGAAGGAAATCATAATGTCTTGCACGGTGATGACCCCTACATATTTTTGATCTTCATTGAGCACAGCAACAATCTGCAAGCGGTGGTTGTTGGCCACCTTCAATATGTCGTAAAAATGCGAATACAAAGGAACGCTACAGTCCTTGCCGGTCAGTTCAAAAGTTGATAGTGGGCGATCGATGTGGTTTGATTCCAAAATGATTTCTTCTGAAATAAAGCCGAGCAATTCCCCTTCGTCCACCACGGGCAAGTGCATGCACCGGAATTCCTCCATCCACACAATGGCCTTATCGGCCAGGTCGGTGACTTTAAGTGGAGGAATCATGTGATTGATCAGTTCTTCTGCAATCATGCCTTTGTCATTAATTTTTCCTTACCAGAAAATCTTCCACAAGTTCATTAAATTTTTCCGGATGTTCCATCATAGGGGCATGGCAACATTTATCTATGAACTTCAATTCTGAATTTGGTATCAGGCGGTTGAATTCGTGGCCTACCATAGGCGGGGTAATGGTATCGTTCAGGCCCCACACCAAAAGAGTAGGCACTTTAATATGGGCCAACTCCAGGGCAAGATTATTGCGCTGTGCCGATTTGGCTATGGCCACAATGCGCATGCACTTGGGTATGCTCCGCGTTGTCTCAAACACTTCGTCAACCAATTCTTTCGATGCACAGATGGGATCGTAAAATGTGTAGGCAACGCGCTCGCGTATATAATCATAACTCCCTCTGCGGGGATACGAACCTCCCATAGAATTTTCAAACAATCCCGAACTGCCGGTGAGCACCAGCTTAGTTACCTTTTCGGGATTGGCCAATGTGAATAAGATACCAACATGGCCGCCCAGCGAGTTGCCCATGAGCATGATGTTGTCCAAATTCATGATGGCGACAAATTTTTCGGTGAACTCGCGCAACCCTGGCAGGCCTGCTTCTTTGATGGGCATTTCATAAATGGGCAGCATGGGGATGATGACCCTGAAATGTTTTGAGTAATGGTTCACCACACCCTCCCAATTGCTCAATGCACCAAAAAGGCCGTGCAGCAACATCAGCACTTGCCCATTGCCTTCGTCCACATACTTGAATCCGTCTTTTTCTTTTATCACTAAGGCCATAGGCTCTATTTTGGGAAAAGTAACTAAAAAAAATCCGAACCTTAGAACTGCTTGAATGTTTCTTTGAAAAATGGAAGGAAATCGCCAAACAAAGAAGAGGCCTTTGGTGCCACCTGTGCCACCAACGGATATAATACTGAACCACTATGCCAACTCTGGGGCAACAAAATTTTGAACGAATCGGCCAGCCAGATAAATATGCTGATGCAAAAAGAATACTTAATCAACCCAAGTGCAGCGCCCGCCACCGAATCCACTTTGCCCAGAAAGGTTTTGTCCATTGAGTTTTTGATCCGGTTGCCCAGAAAGATTACGATGCCCATTACGATCAAAAAAATTACCAGAAAGGAAATGTAGGGAAGCACGGCTTTATCAGCATTGAATTTTTCAGTAAGGTATTCCACCCCCAGGCCCATCAATTTGAATCCAAGAAAAACCCCCAGCACTATGGCGAGCAGAAAAAACAACTCCATGAGAAACCCGCTTTTGTATCCGAGAAAAGCGCCCAAGGCCAGAATGAGTGCGATCACAATATCTGCCTTGCTCAAGATGCCAACATTTTTTTCACGATGTCAGAGATCAATTTTCCATCGGCTTTGCCAGCCAGTTGTTTCGTGGCCGTGCCCATTACCTTGCCCATGTCTTGCGGGCCTTTGGCACCCACTTGTTCAATTATTTTTTTTACCTCCACCGAAATTTCAGCTTCCGAAAGTTGCTTGGGCAAGTAGCGGCTTATCACGTCAAGTTCCAACAATTCTTTGCTGGCCAAATCCGTGCGTCCCTCTTTTGAAAAAATTTCAGCCGACTCCTTGCGCTGCTTGGCGGCCTTCATCAACAACTTATTTTCCGTTTCAGAACTTATTTCTGTGCTCACACCCTTTTCGGTTTCGGCCAACAGGATAAGCGACTTTATCGAACGAAGGGCCATAAGCTCTTCTTTATTCTTTGCCAGCATGGCTGTTTTAATATCGTTGTCAATTTGTTGTTTCAGGCCCATAATAAAATCGGTTAAATATATTTGAAGTAAAATTAGCTTTACTTTTATAGAGATAAAAATGCCGTGTTGGCCGATTGCCAAAAAATTGAAAATCAAAAATACCAGATGACCCGCCTCTCCGTAAATATCAACAAGATAGCCACGCTGCGCAACGCCCGAGGAGGCAACAATCCTGATGTGATAAAAGTGGCAACTGACTGCGAGCGGTTTGGTGCGCAAGGCATTACAGTGCACCCACGCCCAGACGAGCGGCACATACGCTATG
>JANOQB010000258.1:0-12179 GCA_031422215.1 Cytophagales bacterium
CCTCACCCCCGTCCCCTCTCAAAGGAGAGGGGTGACTCTCGCTCTGAGTTTTAAAATTGCCTCATCACCGTAACCTTTCTCCACCTTGCTCCGCAAAAGCGAGAAGGAGAAAGGAGGAGTTTACTTAGTCTTAGGTGTGCCTTCGTCAGAAACGGTAAGTTTCTTTCTGCCTTTCCTTCTGCGTGCGGCCAATACCCTGCGCCCGTTGGCCGAAGCCATGCGCTCGCGGAAACCGTGCTTGTTGGTTCTTTTCTTTCTGGAAGGTTGGAATGTGCGTTTCATAATAGTGTGTGATAAACCTAATTAATAAAGGGCTGCAAAAATGAACAGGATTATCCGGATTTACAAGGTTGCTAATAGATTTTGGCCAGAATCCAATCAAATAACAAAAAAAAGGCTGGTTTATGGCCAGCCCTCTAATCTCTTTACGCTTTAAAAATCATTGCACTTTAAAAAGTGAATCGTCCAAGGTTGGATTTGCCTCAGCTGTTGAAACCTGAAATTTAAAAACCATTGGCCCCTGGCTCACCAAAATGCTGTGAGCAAGTTTTACACCGCCAACTTCTTTATAGTCCTGCAGCTTGGTGGGAACGCTAATCTCCCCTTGTGGGGTTTTCGCCACTTCAACGGTTTGCACTTTGAGCCCCGTCTCCTTATCAAAATAATTGGTGATTTTTTCTCCGGCAGGAAAAACATACTCCACCACATAGGCATCTTTTCCTTCCAAGTTTTCTACCGCCTTAAGCGTTGTCTTTACGTTCATAGCTGCTATCATGGTTTCGGGAACAAGGTATGCTTCGAAAAGATTTTTTTCTTTTGTGGCCGCATCCACGGGTGTTTTTTGTCCCATTGCAATCACGGCATAGTCTTTTCCATCGGATACGATTTTCTGCATTACATTGCCCTGCACGGAAATTTCAGTTAAACTTTTTCCAGACTTTTTTGAGTTGGTCATGATCAGTTCAGCACCTTGAAAGGCAGCCTTCATGGTCATCTTAACACTCTTCAATTCCTGGATTTTTTTTGCGCCCCCAATCGCCTCAATGTAATTGGCTATTACCATTTCTGCCGTAAGGCCAGCCGGTAGTGCCGATGCTTTGGTTGGCACATAACTTTCACCATAGATATCAAAATGTTTTACCTCACCAAATTTTTTGAGCTTGTCGGCAACATCAGCACTTTTTCCAACTATCACAATGTGTGCATTGTCGGGGCGAATGAATTTTTTTGCAGTTGCTTGCACATCGGCCAGCGTTACTGCATCAACATATTTTAAATAGTTGTTGTAATAATCTTTGGGCAGATTGTACTTGGCGGTGTTGAGCGCAAAGCCTGCAATAGTCTGTGGGCTTTCGAGCGAACGGCCAAAGGCTCCCGAGATTTCGGCTTTGGCGGCTGCCAATTCTTTGCCAAGAACAGGTTCATTCAACATCCGTTTTAGTTCCGATAAAAATTCAAATACCGAACTATCCGTTACTTCGTTGCGCACGCTGGCTGTGGCGTTGAAATTTCCCGTAAGGTTGTCCGCATTCAGTGAAGACCTAGCTCCATAGGTGAAGGCATTTTTTTCGCGCAGGTTTTGCATGAGGCGTGATGAAAAGCCACCTCCTAAAATCTGATTGGTGACGCGCGCCTTTATGGCATCTTGTGTGCCGGGCCGCAGTTCCACAGGATAGGTTACACTGATTACCGACTGCACCGAAGCGGGGCGGTCCACCAATGCCACATACGTTTTGGCCGGCTCCTTCGGTTTTACATAGGTTGGATATTTCACTTCGGCAGGTGCCCACTTTGCAAAATATTTTTCTGACAGGCTCTTGGCTGTTTTCAAATCGATGTCGCCCACAATAATTAGGAACGCGTTGCCCGGCTTGAAGTACGTGTTGTAATAATTTTTGCAATCATCGAGAGTAATAGACCCCACGGTTTTTTCGGATGCCGACAATCCGTAAGGATGCTCTTTGCCAAACACCAACGTTCTTCTAACATTGTCACTGATCACATTGGGGTTATCTTTGCCAGCCTCTATTCCCGACAGTGTTTGTGTTTTTAGCTTGTCCATTTCCTCCTGTGCAAATGCCGGATTGTATAGCACATCGCTCATCAAGTCAAGCAATTTAGTCGTGTGCTTTGAAAGGCTTGAGGCAAAAATTCCATCCGAACTTGTGTTCAGGTTGGCACCGATAAAATCTGTTTCCTCATCAAGCTGTGCTTTGGTTTTTGTTTTGGTGCCTGTGCCGATCAATGTGCCGGCCATTTCTATATAGCCTTCTTTCTCTCCTTGAAAAATGGGATCGTTCTTTAATTGAATTGAAAATTGCACGCGGGGCAGCTTGTGGTTTTCCACAACAAAAACTTGCAGGCCATTCTTGAGCGTGAACGATTGGTATTCACCAATTTTTATTTCACGGGCCGGTGCCGCCTTGGGGGCTTGGGTGCGATCAACCTGGGCTTGTGCCAATGCGATCGTCAGCAACAGGCAAGCAACTATTAGTATCTTCTTCATAATCAATTGTCTTTTTTGAGTTGTGTGTTTTCAGGTTTGCTCTGTGCCGACTTGGGCAAATAGTGAAGCACTACGCGGTTTTCTTTAGTGAGATATTTTTTTGCCACCCGCTGCAAATCTTCGCGTGTCACTTTCATATAGCGGTCTATTTCTGTGTTGATCAGATTGGCATCTTTGAAATACACGTGGTAGTTGGCCAACTGCTCGGCAATGCCAAAGGTGGTTGCGTTTTGCTGCACGAACTGACTTTCCATCTGGTTGCGGATTTTCTGAAATTCTTTTTCCGAGATCAACTCGTTCTTTACTTTTTCCACTTCAGCATCCATCGCTTTCTCAAGGTCGTCTATATTCACGCCCATGTTAACAAGGCCGAGTGTGATATAGAGGCCAGGGTCTTCCAATGAAAACGGAAATGAGGCAACCTGCATGGCTTTCTTTTGTTCGTCCACAATTGACTTGTACATGCGCGAACTTTGGCCGCCACTCAGCACCGTGCTGAGCATATCCAACGCATACGAATCGGGGGTACCTTGTGCCGGAATGTGATATGCCTGAAACACTGCGGGCAACTGCACATTGTCAAAGATCACATCTCGCACTTCTGCTGTTTGCTGAGGCTCCGCTACCGTGGGGCGCGGAATTGTTTTGCCGCCTCTTGGAATATCCTTAAAATATTTTGCCACGTGAGCTTTCGTTTGCTCAATGTCAATGTCACCGGCAATGGAAAGTGTTGCGTTTTCAGGAACGTAAAAGGTTTTATAGAAATTGATGAACTCATCGAGCGAAGCTTCATTTAAATGCTCCAACGAACCGATGGGTGTCCATTGATAAGGATGGGTTTTGTATGCGCGTTTAAAAATCTCCGATTGAAAAGTCATGTAAGGTTGGTTGTCGATGCGCTGGCGTTTTTCTTCTTTCACCACTTCGCGCTGTGTTTCCACACCAATGGTTTCGATTTTGGCGTGCATCAACCGCTCCGACTCCATCCACAAGCCAAGTTCGAGTTGATTGGACGGCAGCACTTCGTAATAGAAGGTGCGGTCGTTGGAAGTGTTGGCGTTGTTGGTGGCACCTGCATTGGACAAATATTTGTCGAACTCACCACGTTTTATGTTTTCCGATCCTTCAAACAAAAGATGTTCGAAGAAATGGGCGAAGCCTGTACGCTTGGGGTCTTCGTTTTTGGAGCCCACATGATAGAGCACCGACACGGCCACAATGGGCGTGGTGTTGTCTTTGTGCAAGATTACGTGCATGCCATTGGGCAGATCGTATTCGGTAAATTCAATTTTGCGAGCCTGGCCAAAGCCCGCAATTGCCAGAAGCAGAAAGAACAAGATTGTTAAACTTGATTTTTTACACATAAATGGTTGTTGTTTGGTTACAATAATAGGAAATATAACGCAGGCGGATAAGTTTATGTTATGGTGTTTTTGAAGATGTTATAAGCACCCGGAAAAAATCATTCTTCCACCTCTACATCCAATTGCTGCACCAGCGCACCCGCTTCGGGTGTTAGTGTGAAAAACACATGAATGGTTTTCTTCACTCCTACCATACTAAAACTTCCGCGCAGTTGATTTTCCGGAACCACTTGACTTACGCTTACGATGTTTCCAGCTTCTGTCATGATTTTTTCTGCTGTTGTATTCCATTTCTCTTTCGATAAATCCAAAAAGAAATTTTCCGCAAAAATGTTGGTGTGCTGTTCGTCCCACGATTGAAGGATTTTTGCGATCTCATTTTTTCGCTGGTTCAAAATTTCTGATGGAGGCAACGACCGAGGTTTCAATCCGGCCATTTTGATCAAGGTGTCGAGTGCTATGGCATTGGCTGCACTGGGCGCACCATACGTTCGGTTGCTGAACGAAATAACACCCACTCCATACTCTGGATAAATCCTCCATTCGCTTCCAAAGCCTGGCAATCCACCGCTGTGCGAAATCCGAACTGTGCCTTCGCAATCCTTTCTCCAACCCAATCCATAACCATAGCCTGATACGGTAGGGCAACTCTCGCCCATCCTGTTTTTTGCATCGGAAAATAAATTGTTGAACCTCCATGGCTGGTGCATTTCGCGGATGGAGCTTCGTTTCATCGGCCCGGTTTCTTCGCTGTTCCTCGGTGGCCAAGCATCTAAATGAAGCGAAACATACTTACTGAAATCTTCGATGGAACAAATCAAACCGCCCATTGCGCCATAAGCACCATCGTGTAGCAGGGCCTCCTCTTTCCATGTATCATCTTCCCAACGATATCCTAAAGCAAGTTTGTCCTTTGGCACTTCACTATGCTCCCACTTCGAATCGTTCATGCCTATGGGCTTCATGATATTTTCGGTGATGTATTTTTGATAGGGCATGCCTGAGATGTTGGTGATTATTTTTCCAAGCAAAGCAAAACCGAGGTTGCTATATTCAAATGTGGTGCCGCCAACATTGGAAAAAGAAATTCCAAGGCTAATCAGTTGCATAAGTTCTTGGTCAGTATCAGCAAGCTGACGATCGCCCCACGGGTTATCTTCGGGAAACCCCGCTGACATGGTGAGCAAGTGTTGAGTATTTATTGGAGGCGCATCGGTAGTGAGCGCACCCGCAGAAATTACTTCGGGAATATATTTTGAAACGGGATCAAACAAATTCAATTTTCCTTCATCGCGAAGTTTAAGAATGGCCATCGCTGTAAAACTTTTGCTCATGGATGCAACGCGATATAGGGATTTGGTACCTGCTGGGAGGCTGTCTTTCAAATTCGATTTCCCAAAACTGCCGGAATAAACTAGCTGACCGTTGGCTATCACCCCAAATGCGATAGAAGGAAAATGATTCTTCTCCATTTGATCGCGGTAAATTTTTTCGATGACCGGAAAGGCATCGTTCATTTTTTGAAACGCCAGCGAGTCAACAAATTTTGGAATGGAGTATGTTTGAACTGATTTTGGATCATCTGCTTTTTCAGATCGATTGCTTGTGCATGCTAAAAAAGTTACCAGTGCGAAAATGATGGGCGTTGAGGTTTTCATGGGTGTGGAGAATTATTTTTAGCAAGAGCATTAGCTGTACCGCGCAATATGGACAGACGATGTTGGATAAGTGCGCAAGTTATTTTAACCCTTTTCCTATCCTATCATAAATGTAGCGATTCCCTATCATCCTGATAGGATAACCTCACAAATCTGATAGGATTTACCCAACCAAATCCCCCAATATCTTTTTCATTTGCTGAGGCATTAACCGTGGGCCAAATTGCGTAACCACCCGCGATGAAGCCAGCGATGCCAGCTTGCCTGCCTCGGCATAACTGTGGCCGTGGGTAATAGCGTAAAAAAATGCTCCCGAAAACATATCGCCCGCTCCATTGGTGTCAATGGCCCGCACCGGATAGGGTTCGATTTGAATGAACGTATCGCCATCATAAATCAGGGCGCCATTGGCACCGAGTGTAATGGCAAACCGTTTGGCACTCTGCTTCAATTTTTCTCTTGCCTCATTGAGTGTGTTGGTGCCGGTGAAGATCATCGCTTCTTCTTCATTGCAAAAAAGAAGATCGACACTGGCCCCTACAATTTCTTCCATCTGTTTGGAAAAATATTTTGTCATGCTGGGATCGGAAAACGTGAGGGCAACAGCAACTTTATTTTTCTCTGCCATCTTCCTCGCTACTTTCATAGCCTCCAACCCTTTGGGGCTGGCCACTAAATAGCCTTCCAAATAAATGAAAGAAGAATTTTTGATGGCACTCTCATCCAACTGTTCTGGCGACAAAAAAGAACTGATCCCCAAAAATGTATTCATCGTTCGCTCGGCATCGGGGCTCGTCATCACCAAGCACCGGCCTGTGTGGCCTACGGGGCATTGCTCGTGCGCAAGGTTTGTGTCCACACGATTTCTTTTTAAATCTTCCAAAAAGAATTTTCCCAAATCATCTTTCGCTACCAGGCACGAATAAAAACTTTTTCCACCAAACTGGTTGATGGCCACCACCGTATTGCCAGCCGAGCCTCCGCCCGACATTTTGCTTTTCTTCATGTCGATGGCATTCATCAAATGATGTTGCCTTTTTTCGTCCACGAGTGTCATGAGGCCTTTCTCTACTTCGTTGGCTTCAAAGAAATCGTGTTCTACTTCTGTGACGATATCAACCAAAGCGTTGCCGATACCGTACACGTCATACTTTTTGCTGGATGCTGGCATAGTGTTTTAATTTATGAGGTGCAATGATAAGGAAAAGTAGGCAGTAGGCAGTAAGCAGTATGCGGTAGGCAGTAAAAAAAATAATGATGGTTGGATGGTATAATTTTTTGCGAACCGACTGCCTACTGCAGTCTGCCTACTTTTCTACTTTTATAAGCACTATTTCCTTCCGTTTGCCGGGATGTTCAATGTGCGTTTGAATTTTGCTGCGCGGTCAGGATAGTCGGTAATAAATCCATCTACACCCATTCCTTTCAATGAGAGCATGTCGCTGGGTTCGTTCACAGTCCAGGGTATAACGCGCACCTTCTTGCCATGCAGGCTTTTAATATCTTCTTTGGTGATTAGTTTAAAATAAGGACTATAGACGGAAGGGATAAATCCGAGTGCTGCCAAATTTTCGTCCACCGATTTTTTGTTTTCCACCAGCGCGGCCAACCGCACTTCGGGATATTTTTCATGCCAATATTTCAACACGCGAAAATCAAATGACTGAATGACTACGCGATCCAAAGGCAGATACTGATCAACTAAGTTGAACACTAAATCAGAAAACACATTTGGCTTAGGATGGAATTTGTTATCGCCTTCGGGCATGGTCTTGATCTCCATGTTATAATCCACTTCATAACGCGTAAAACTTTTTAGATGGTTTTCGATGGCCACTATCGCATCCCTCAGCAAGGGTTTTACAGCGCTCATCTTTTCCTGTTGAGGAAACCGGGCATTTCCTTTTGCACCGCAGTCCCACTGTTTCACCTGCTCGTAGGTCATCTGATAAATGTTGTGCTGTTGCTCTGTCTTTTCGTCCATCGCTGCGCCCGATGGATCGGTGCAAATCAATGCGCTCATCCACGGCTCGTGCGACACCACTACTTGCCCATCTTTGGTTATGGCAAGGTCCAACTCAATAGTGGTAACACCCGAATCCAATGCGGTCAAAAACGAGGGGATGGTATTTTCGGGCCGTAGGCCGCGTGCGCCCCGGTGACCTTGAATATCAAATTTTGGTATGTATGCCTGTGCGCTCACTTCTTCACCAACCAAAAAAAAACCAACTGCCAGAAAGATCAATTTTTTCATTGCCGAAAGATAGGGGATTATTGAGGCAATTTACAGTTGACAAATTATTTGAGTGCTTAATAAATCGCATTGATCAGCGAAATACACAGGGCAATTACTTTGCATTCAGTTTTTAGTTGTTCATGATTGTTTCAATTTTTGATTTGGCACTTTTTTGTCTTGACCTGCCTTTGCCGAAGCGGCTACGCGGCAGGCAGGCACAAAAAAGAACCCACGCCAAAGACATCCCATTGGGAAAAAAGTCAAGACAAAAAGATGCTTCCTCCCGCATTCCATCGCACCCCCGCCTTTTTGTCGGGCCAGCGCACTAAAGTTTCAAAATAAAAATTCGTGAGTGAGATTTAGATTTTCTATTTGCAGGTTATACCCCCGCGTTTTGCGAGGTTGAGGCCTCTTGCAGGCGAATTTTATTACGAACACTATTGGAAAAAATTAGGTTGGACTGATTCGAATTGAGCTGTGGTGTAACCCACCAATTCACAGATTTTTGAATCACACTGTCATAACTCCATCCTAAGCAATTGTAGAAATAGAACTCTAAAAATTCTATTATATTTGATAAACTTCTACGCTATGAAAATGTTCATTTACCTTGCTGGGGTTCTCGCCTGCCTCGCAGTTATCGGAGGTGCACTTTTCAGCATTTTGCATATTGAAGGAGCAAGGCTGTTATTGACGTTTGGTGCAAGTCTGTTCTTTGTGTACTTAGCCTCCAAATCTTTTTCAGGGAAAAAAATCTAACCGATCTCCCTTATTTCAAAGTCTTTTCCTTTTCCAAACTTGAGTGCATCCTTTAGCATAAAACGTTCAAGTGTAAAAAGGTCTTTTACTTTGAAGTCGCCATTGGTCAACATCTGCTCAATTTCAAATTCATAGACATCGCCAAAGTTTACAAGCCTGTATTTTTTTCCAACACGAAGGGCACCAAAGGATAGGCCGGCCACTACCGAAGTTTCGTCAAGTCCAATTCGAAGCCGGGCAACAGTGTGCCGCCAGAAAGTTTTTTATCAAACCCCAATAATTCCTGAACAGGTTTATTACGAACATAGATGTCTGTTTTTTCTCCACGAGGGTCAATCAACCAGCCCAACTCACAACCATTGCTGATCCACTTTTCCATTTTTGCTTTCAGTTGTTGCAATGAATCTGACTTTGATCTGAGCTCTATAATAAAATCAGGGCATACCGGGGCAAATTTTTCTTGGTCTTCGATCTGCAACGCCTCCCACTTTTCTTTTTTCACCCACGAAACATCCGGTGAGCGCATGGACTTATCTTTAAGCCTGAAGCCAGTGGCCGAATCAAAGCCATAGCCCAATTCAGGATTTTTCTCAACCCATTGACTAAAAATGCCCGTTAATTTGAAATTCAGGTTGCCTGTTATTCCTCCTGCTGGCGATATAATTATTAATTGTCCGTTTTCATCCCTTTCAATCCGAAGCTCTTTGTTGGCTGCACAAAACGCAAACAACTCATCGTCTGTCATGGGATATTCTTCCGGAATTTTTAAGATCATTTCTTCCATAAACTAAATTTACTAATTTATCACAAATCCTCTTCACGTTCCAGCATCAGGATGGACGCCTGTGGTACAATAAAATACTTTTCATTTTCATACATCACTTCAATGGCACCGCGCTGCAAAAAAATAGCGAGGTCGCCTTCTTGCGCCTGCAAGGGCAAATATTTTATCTGATCGTCTTTTCCTTTCCACAGATCGTCTTCATCGGCAGGCATGGGCAGCGGGTAGCCGGGCCCCACCTTGATAACAAACCCACGTTGTATTTTTTCTTTCTCTTGCACACCTGGCGGCAAGTATAATCCGCTTTCGGTTTTTTCCGATTCCTTGGCGGGACGGATGAGCACCCGATCGCCAACAACGATCAGCTTTTTTAATTTATTGTCGGCAGTGATTTTCATCAACGGATTATTTCTGACGCGTTGCCGTGAAAGGAAAATTTGTGCCCCCTGCCGACATGTTGCCCGTCATCTGCTCTCCGGCAAGTAAGCCATCAAAATAAACAGGCGTGCCCTGGTAGTCCAATTCACCGCTCATCTTTTTGGTGGCCTTGTCAAAAGTAAATCTAACGATGGGGGGGTCGCCTTGGGCCGACTTTAATATGGCATTGTAAACTTTGTCGGCCAAGGTAACTGTCATCACACCTTTAAAGTCTCCCTCGGGAGTGCCCGTTATCAGGTAGTCCCAGTTACCGGCAGGTGAATTTGTTTTACTGCTTTTGGTGGATGCGCACGAAGCAATGACAAGCGCAAGGAGGAAAAAAATCAGATTTTTCATAGTAGTATAATTATGGTTTTTAGTTTCTTTATTCTTCAAATAATTTTCCCTGGTCTTTGGTCGCTAAAGCAGGTATCTCCGTGGCGTAAAGAGGCAACTTATTAATTTCTTTCGACAATAAAGGATCGTGTGTGATGATCCCTTTTTGGTTGGCCTCGGTTTGAATTTTCTCTGAGTCGGTTTCCAATTCTTTCAGGCTTATCTGCCTTGCCCGCTTCTCAATGGGAGGATTTAATTTTTCTGATTTTTCAAACTCAACCACTTTTTCCAAAATGTCTTTTGATAGATCGGCCTCGCTGCGATAAACGAGTTCAAAAAACTGTTTGGCAAAAAAGCCATCGATTTGTATCCTCCGCTTGGAGAGGTGAACAAACTTTCCGATCACGCGACAAATATTTTCTCTTTCCTCCGGGCTAAGCTGCTCGGCAAATTCGTAGTCTTCAATTCTTTTTAGCGTAAGTATAATGGGCTCTAAAGAATCCAGCGAAACCACATACACGGTATAGTCGCTCAACTTAAATTCAAATGTATCCAAGTGTTCAATCGTGTTGGAAGGCACAACCAAGAAGACTTCCCTGCGCACATCTTCCTCTTTCACATACTTGATGGCACTTTCTGCCTGTGCTTTCACATAGCTGGGAAAATTGGAGAGATCATCGCTGGCAGGACTCTTGGCGTCAAAGATTATATACTCGTCATTGATTTTTAATGTGTTGTCGGGCTTTCCTTTGAAGGGCACTTTGTCGATGTAATCAACGCCTGTTCTGTTGCAAATTGTTTTGATCCTGTTCCGCACTTTTTCTTCGTGGTTGAACCAGGTTTCCTTTAGGTTTTTTATCCGGGTTATCTCTTTTGCATGCAGGCTGTTTTTTTCGTCCTCCCGTTCTTTCAAGATGCTGTTTTGAATTTGCCTCAATGCAGAAACGGAGTTGGAATGTTCTTGCTTTCGGAACTCTTCATCTTTCTTGAGGCGGCCATTCTCATCTTTCAATTCGCGCGATTCTTTTTCCAGTCCTTCCATTTTTTGGCGCGCCACGGCCAACTCCGATGATAGTTCTGTGCCCCGCTTTAGAAATTGTGCGTTCCGCTCCAGCAACGAGGCGTTTTCTTTTTGCAGGGTTTCAACCCGTTCGGTTTGGGTGCTTTGAGAGTTTTTTAGGACTTCCGTTTCGGTTGCCAGCCTTGAAGCGGTTTCCTGCAAATTTTTTGCGCTCGCTTTTTCAATGGAATTTTGGCTTTCAAGTTTTGCGTTTTCGGCTTTTAAAGATTCTGTTAAAGAAATTATCCGTTGTAACTCGCCATTGGCCTCAACCAAAAGGGACCTGATCTTTCCCCAATGGAAAAGCCTTCCCCAAAAGCCAAGGGTCTTAAGATTTTCAAACAGCCTTTTTGTAGAATCAAACAAAAAATCCATGCCCCCGAAATAAATTGTCTGCAAAGTTAGCCCATTTCGTTTCGGACACAATACAAAAAATTATGACGGAAGGTAGAAGTCAAAGTCAGAAGTTAGAAGTCAGAAGTTAGGAATCAATATCAACTCCCAAACCAATAGAGGTAGTCTCGAATCAAAGAAGAAGTTAGAAGTTAGAAGTCAGAAGTCAGAAGTCAGAATTTAGAAATCAATATCAAATACTATTACCGAACGACAGGATAAGGAAATTTAGAAACCAAATCTATCCGCTTACCCGAGGCCTGCGATGCTCGGGCTGCTTCCATCACCTCCAATACATGCAACGCATGCTCCGCATTGATGAGTGGTTCTATTCCGGTTGACATACTTTCTGAAATCACCGATGCACCCTGTTGCCAAACATAGGTACCGGCCTCAGGAACGAAGCGGACTGTTTTTTCATTTTCGGATGTGGCCATATCCACACCCGTGGGCGCCCAGTCGTAGCCAATCATGTGCATGTTTCCTTTGGTTCCCCACATGGAAATAGTAGGCCGGTCTTGTCCGGTGCCTTCGTGGCCATACGGATCAAAATAGTTGAAGCCACACTGCACATGCGAGAGTGTGCCATTGCCATGATCCATCAATACCATCGCATTGTCTTCGGCCACTACTTTTATTTTTCCTTTGTTGTCAACGGTGCGCTCAGGA
>JANOQB010000259.1:0-7570 GCA_031422215.1 Cytophagales bacterium
CACCATTTTGTCTATGGCTGCCAGCACCGTGTCGGCAATTGGTGCGTACAACTTGGTCAGGTATTCCTTAATTTTTTCCTGATACAAAGGGCGGGGCATCCGCAACATGGCATCATCGGCCAAGTCAAAATTGTCGAAGTAGTGCTCACGGTAATAGCGGAGTTGAAACGTGGAATCAATGGTGCCATCAGCTTTCTTTGGCGCGGGCGGGATTTCAATCTGTAGATTGGCATTCATCAAACGTGCCGTGAGTGTCTTTTGGTTTTTGGCAATCAGTTCCTTCTGATAGGCCATCACTTTGTCGTTGATTTTAGCAAATGCTTCGTTAGCGGGTTTTTTCTGATCTGCGGAAAGCGTGCTGTCGCGCAACATTTTCATGTAAGGCTCAGCTTCGATATGGCAATCCATGTAAAAGAGCATGCTCTCGAAAAAAAGCCGATTGTCTTCATCGCCTTTCACGGTCATGTTTTTTACGAAATCAGAGGAGGAAGTTTCCATGGCAAAGCGTTGATCGGCACCCACCACAAAATCAAAAATTTTGCTTTTGTTCAACACCAAAAAATAAACCCCTTGCGGCAGGTTGTTGGCATTGTCGAATGTAAACGCACCCTGCGTGTTTGCCCTGGCCGTATCTTTCAAATAATTTTGTTCGCCAAAGTAGTGGCCCAGATAAACGGTGGTGTCTTTCCAGCCCGTTACCTTAAAATCAATTTTATATCCTGGCTGCGCGTATGTGCTTAGCGCGATGATGGAGAAAAATAAAACAAGTGACTGACGCATGCTTTGTTGAGTTTAATGTGATGCAAATTTCTAAAATCTTGGCTTACCTGCAATGGCAATTAATGAACCAAAGATAGGTTATGTAAGCACGGCAAGTTCTCAATTATTTGTTAAAAGCCATGTAATCGTCTGACCACTTGGAGTGGTCTTGACGACTGAACGCCATTTTAATCTGTGGACATGTGGCAACTACTCAACTTTTAAATTTACTTTTGCAACGCATAAAAAATGTCGTTACAAGTTTCCCATCTCACCAAATATTTTGGACAGCAAAAGGCTGTAAACGATATTTCTTTTGAAATCAACCAAGGGGAAATTGTGGGCTTCCTGGGGCCCAATGGTGCAGGCAAATCCACTACCATGAAAATTGCCACGGGCTATATACCGCCCAGTGCAGGCACCGTGGTGGTCAATGGCTTAGATGTGGTTGACCGCTCGTTGCAGGTGCGAAAAATTACTGGCTACCTGCCCGAACACAATCCGCTATACCCCGATATGTTTGTGCACGAGTACCTCCATTTTGCGGGGCGGGTTTATGGACTTTCGCACAGTACACTCAAGTCGCGCATACCGGAGATCATTGGCTTGTGCGGGCTGGGCCGTGAGCAGAACAAGAAAATCGAAGAGCTGTCCAAAGGGTATCGGCAGCGGGTTGGCATTGCACAGGCGTTGATCCACGATCCGGCCGTATTGATTTTGGATGAACCTACTTCGGGCCTTGACCCCAATCAGATTTTGGAGATCAGAAAATTGATCAAAGACATAAGTGCAAACAAAACAGTGATTTTTTCTACGCACATTTTGCAGGAAGTGGAGGCCTTGTGCGATCGCGTGATTGTGATCAACCTGGGTGAAATTGTGGCAGACGATACAGTTGCTAATTTGATGAAAGGCCATACCGGTATTGTCGCTATTGAAGTAGAATTTTCGGGTGAGGTCAATGAAGAAACGCTGCGGTTGATGTCCGGCATAAAATCATTGGAGCGTATCAACGCCTCTTCTTTCCGGTTGCAACCTCTCGATGGTATCGACCTGAGCGCGGAAGTTTTTCGTTTTGCAGCCGACCATTCGTTATCGCTCCGTAGTTTGCGCAAGCAGGAAAACTCATTGGAAGATATTTTTCGAAAACTAACGGAGAGCCAGCCAGCATGATACAGGTTTTTAAAAAAGAATTGAACAGCTTTTTAAATTCGCTCATTGCATATGTGGTCATCGGTGTGTTCCTCACCAGCATTGGGTTGATGATGTGGGTGTTCACCGACACCTCTGTGCTTGATTATGGCTTTGCCGATATGGACACGCTCTTTTCACTGGGGCCGTATGTGTTTATTTTTTTGGTTCCCGCTATTACCATGAAAAGTTTTGCGGAAGAAAAGAAAATGGGAACGATGGAATTGCTCCTCACAAAACCGTTAAGCGATTGGAACATCGTGCTGGGAAAATTTCTGGCAGCCTTTGCTTTGGTGATGCTGGCCGTTGCACCTTCCGTGATTTATTATTTTTCAATTTACCGGTTGGGCAACCCCGTTGGCAATATCGACTCGGCTGGCGTGGCCGGCTCATACGTAGGCCTTATGCTTTTATCAGTGGTGTTTTGTGCCATCGGGTTATTGGCTTCTTCATTTACATCAAGTCAAATTGTGTCGTTTATACTGGCAGCCTTTCTGTCCTTTATTTTTTACACAGGCTTTGATTCCTTGTCCTCCTTGGCGGGAAGTTCGGGTTTGATGGTGAAGCAAGTGGGGATACTCTATCATTATGAGTCGCTTAGCCGTGGCGTGATTGACAGCCGCAGTGTAGTTTATTTTTTGAGTGTGGCAGGCCTGGTTTTATTGGCAACCAAAACGGTAATCAACAGCAGGCAATGGTAGCAGCAAACTGGAGGCAAAGCAAAAAAATTGGCGACCTGTTGCTGCTTGCGAACGCATTGGTGTTTGTAGCGATCCTTAATTTTCTTGGCTCCTCTTATTTTTTTCGGATCGATCTTACTGAAGAAAAGCGGTACACCATTAAATCACAAACCAAAGAGCTATTGAGCAACCTCGATGATGCTGTGTATGTGGAAGTTTTTTTGGAAGGCGAACTTAACCCAGGCTTTGAGCGGTTTAAAAGATCAATTCGCGAAACCCTGGAAGAGTTTAGGATTTATTCCAAAGACCGTGTTCGTGTAACGTTCACAGATCCCACCCTCGCCTTGGGCGAACGTGCGCGCAATGAATTTATTGCCGACCTCACAGCAAGGGGAGTATCGCCCCGCAATGTGATTGAAACCAAAAATGGGCAGCGTGTAGAGAAATTGGTTTTTCCGGGAGCAATAGTTTCGTATGGTGGCATGGAGAAAGGTGTGATGCTGCTAAAAGGAAATGCCATGCAAGGACCGCAACAAGCGTTGAACCATGCGATAGAAGGAGTGGAGTATGAAATTGCAAACACCATCTATACATTGACCAACAACGACCGGAAGAGGATTGGTTTTGTTGCCAAACATGGTGAACTGGAAGGAAATAGATTGATCAGTTTTGAGAATTCGTTGAGCGAGCAATATGATGTGCTTTCTGTGGCACTGGATCAAAAAGAAAAATTGGCCGGTGTGGATGCCCTCATAATCGCAAAACCAACACATGCATTTTCCAACAACGATAAATATTATCTGGATCAATACCTGATGAAGGGTGGCCGCTTGTTGCTGCTCTTGGACCGCCTTGATGCAGCCATGGACAGTGCTTCGTCCGATAATTATTTTGCATTTCCCTACGACTTAAATCTTGACGATCAATTGTTCAAGTATGGAGTTAGGATCAATCAGGACTTGATCCAGGATCGCGTATCGGGCCGGTATCCCATCGTTGTGAGCAATGCTGGCAAGCCGCAGATCATGCAAATGGAATGGCCTTTCTTTCCGCTCGTCAACCAATATTCCGATCATCCGGTAACGCGAAATTTAGATGCGAGCTTGCTACGGTTTGCAAGCAGCATCGATACGGTAAAAGCAGTGGGAGTTAAAAAAACCCCGTTGTTATTTTCCTCGTCCTATTCCCGCAAGGCAGCGGCTCCCGTAAAGGTGGGCGTAAATGATTTGCGCAACCAACTTCAAACAGGTGCCTTCAATGAACAGAAAATACCGCTGGGCTATTTGCTGGAAGGCACTTTCACCTCCTTGTACAAAAACCGGTTTTCCCCCACAGGTGCCGACACAGCGGGCTATCGAAGCGAGAGTGTACCAACAAAATTGATTGTGATTGCCGATGGCGATATTATGCGCAACGATGTAAATCCGCGCACAGGCGAAGCGCAACCCTTAGGCTTCGATCCGTTCAGCCAATATACGTTTGCCAATCAGGATTTGCTCCTCAATGCCATAGCTTATCTCACCGAAGAAAATGGTTTGATCAAAGCACGCAATAAGGAAATAAAAATTCGACCATTAGATAAAGAAAAAATAAAAAACGAGCGCGTTTTCTGGCAGGTGATCAACATAGTTGCTCCGTTGCTGTTGCTCATCATTTTTGGATTTTCAAGATCGTATTGGAGAAAATTGAAATACTCGAAGTTTTGATCCATGCAAAAGAGGAATAATATTTATTTGCTGATTTCGCTTTTGGGCATGACAGTCTTCCTGATCATGATGTTGTTGTTTAAAAATTTCGATACCACGGAAGCAATAGACAAAAACCTGTTCAAGGTGGCTGATCAAACCAAAATAGACCGGGTGGTTTTGCAGCGTAACAACGAGCTGGTGGAGCTTCACTTTGACGGGGCCAAGTGGATGGTTAATAATTCGTTTGAAGCCGACCGCCAGTTGATACAGGTATTCTTTGCCACCATTCTTCAAACGGAGCCCAAGCGGCCAGTTGCCCAACGCCTGATTGATTCTGTCAATCAGCAAATCAGTAGCACGGGTGTGCAGGTAAAACTTTTTGAAGGCGATATGTTGATGAAGGACTTTTCGGTTGCGGGCAATGATCGCAAAACGGAAACATACTATAAACTGGCTGGCGATCCTTCGCCCTATATGGCTACCATTCCCGGCTATCGGGTTTATGTGGCGGCTATTTTTGAATTACCCGCTTACGAGTGGCGCGAAAAACGGATATTCAATTTCAAGTGGGAAAATTTCAAACAGCTAAAAGTTTCGTTTACAGAAAATAAAAAAGAAGATTTTTCAATTTCGTTTCAAGGCAAATTTTTTGGATTGGATGGAATGCCCACAGCCGATACCACCCGGCTAAACGATTACCTCGATGCCGTTTCCCTCGTTCAAGCCGTGCGCTACATGCCCAAAGGCACATCGGCTGTGTATGATAGCCAGCTCAGTGGCGCGCCCAGTTATACCATTCAAGCGACCGACATAGCCAACCGCACCTATGTATTGGATGTATATCCATCAATCCTTGGCGAATCGGCTATTTTAGGCAAGGTAAACGGAGACCAGCCTTTGCTGATGCGAAAGGAAGATGCCGATAAAATAGGCCGCGCACGGAGTTATTTTGTCCGGTGATTGGCGTTGGAAGTTCCATTTTTCTGATTGGTTTTTCTTTATAACTTTACCGCCTTATAAAACCACAAACCACTGATTTGCAATGAAGTTTATCGTTAACTCAAGCTACTTGCTCAAGCAGCTTTCCAATATCAACGGAGTAATCACCACCAACCCTGTGGTGCCTATTCTTGAAAATTTTCTGTTTGAAATAGATAAGACCAGCCTCACCGTCACGGCTTCCGATCTTCAAACTTCGATGATCACCGAGATCACCATCGAATCGAAAGAGAAGGGGAGTATTGCCGTGCCTGCCAGGATTTTGTTGGACACGCTGAAGAACCTGCCCGATCAGCCTGTTACTTTCTCCGTTGATGAATCCACCTATAGTATCGAAATCAGTTCGGACAATGGCCGCTATAAATTGGCTGGCGAAAATGCCACCGATTTTCCAAAGGTGCCTGCCGTATCCAACGATTTCTCGGCAACCTTATCATCGGAAGTGCTAGCCAGGGCCGTTAACAACACCATTTTTGCCACGAGCAGCGATGAACTTCGCCCGGCCATGACTGGCGTGTATGTAAACTTGGGCGAAAAGAACACCACGTTTGTGGCCACCGATGGCCATCGGTTGGTGCGCTACAGAAGAACAGATATAAAATCGGAAAGCGGCAACTCGATCATCATTCCGCGTAAAGCGCTCAACTTGTTGAAGGCAACACTGCCCACTGAAAACACGGACGTGAGCATCGACTTCAACATGGCAAACGCGTTTTTCAAGTTTGGGAACATCCGCATGATCTGCCGCCTTATTGACGAGCGGTTCCCGGATTATGAAAATGTGATCCCTTCGCAAAGCACCATCAAAATGACCATCAGCCGCACCGAACTGTTGGGATCGTTGAAGCGTATATCCATTTATGCCAACAAGACCACGCACCAGGTACGCTTGAAAATAACAGGCAGCGAATTGCAGGTTTCTGCTGAGGACCTTGATTTTTCCAATGAAGCCAACGAACGCCTCTCGTGCGAGCATGAGGGCGAGGATATTGAAATCGGGTTCAATGCCAAGTTTTTGGTTGAGATGCTCACCAATTTAGATACCGATCAGATCAGGCTCAATATGTCGGCACCCAACAAAGCAGGAGTTATTGTGCCGGCCGAGAAGGACAAAAGCGAAGACATACTCATGCTGGTGATGCCGGTGATGCTGAACCAGTACGTATAATTTTTTGATCTTAATGATACGAAATAGGCTTCCAATCGGGAGCCTTTTTTTTGCATGCTCAATGCCTTGGTTCGTGTCCTCACGAACCAATTCATAACACTCTTTCTCGCTTGGTTCGTGAGGACACGAATCAAGGTCCTTGGAGAAAATCATTGTTCCGGTCTAAAAATTCTTGTACCTTATCATTGCAAAATCAAGGTGCCAAGCCCTTGATTGTTCATTAAAAATTCAGGCACATCAACCAATACTAATATGACCACCCAATACAAAACCATCGAAGGAAAACAAATAGACAGTCGATTACTTGAAATTGCCCTACAGGCAGTGGAAGGTGTTGGCGATGGAAGGATTTCCATAAAAGATGCCGAAAGGATTTTTGAATCCGTGAAAGACGGAAACGCCTATACCGATATTGAAAAAAATACCATTGCCTACATACGCGAGAATTTCAAATGGACGGAGCAGGCAGATCGTTGGTTCCGAAACCAGATTTCACAATGGAGGGCACCCTCCGGCATGTTGAGCATGACGCCTTCCGAAATAACAGCGCAGCACCTGCCCTCATTCGATGTGTTGCCAGATGCCGAGCAGCGGGTTGCGCGTAAGCATGATCTGATTTCGGCCATGAACGAAACCAACTTGGACCATGACGATATTGGGTTGATCATCCAGCTTGCCACTGGTGAGCGCGTGGAAGTGCTCTGCAACTTTATTGAAATGAGTGGGGACTTTGTGGAATTAAAAGGAGGTTATGTAATCCCCGTGCGCGTGATTGAAAAAGTTGAGATTTAGAAATACAGATAGATTAAGAATCAAAGGTGCCTTAAAAAAAGGCCAGCTATTATAAATTATTCTTACACCAGGCTTCCGACTTAATACGAACAAATTCTATTCGTTCGCCATACTCATCGCATAATATCCAATAAATCTTGGTTTGAATGCGCAACTCTATTTTGTATTCATATTCTTTCGTGTACTTCAATAGCTTCAATCTTGGAACTGAAGAAAGGAAATTGGCCTTGGATATTTTTTTAATAAGTGATTCAATGGCGAGGTTCAACCTACGGTTTGATAAACTATCCAGA
>JANOQB010000260.1:0-6139 GCA_031422215.1 Cytophagales bacterium
ACTTCCTCTTCTTCCTTCACGTCCCATCGGTCGTTATCGGGTAGCCGCTCCATCTTTTTTTTTTGAAGATGGTTGATAGCCTTGTTGATCACGATCCGTTTTAACCACGCGCCAAATGCCGAATCGCCCCGATAATTTTCCAAATTGGAAAAAGCACTGATGAAGGCCTCCTGCAACACATCTTCTGCCTCCTCCTGGTTGTTAACGATTCGGTAGCCAACATTATACATGCTGCGGCTATATAATTTATACAGCTCATAGTATGCTGCACGGTCACCTTGCCGGCACCGGTCAATAAGGTCACTATGGATATATTTGACCTGAGCCTCCAAACTATATTAACTTACTACTTCGGTAATTGCGCAGCACCATTTTCCACAATACTACCGTAGCAGCTTCTTCAATGTTGCCTAACCTACGTAGTACACAGCATCACAGACAAGCAAACAGCCTGAAGGTTGCATGCGGGTTATTTTAATTTGGCCAAATTCTTCATGGCGGCCACAAAGTCAGGTGCAATGGCCAAAGCTTCCTCAAATGTTTTTTTTGCGGCAACCTTATCTCCAAAGTGTTCCTGCTGCAATAAACCCTTGAGGTTTAATACAGCCACTTTCATGGGATATTCCTTTTGCTTGTTCTCGGCATCATTGAAAACAACTTTCGCGCTGTCCAATTCCTTGTTGGCAAGCAGAATATCAATGGAAGTAAGGCTCTCGGTAAATCTTTTCAATTCGTATTGCAAAAAAGCCATTTTATATAAGGTGCCTATTGTATTGGTGAGCAGATATAGGCTCTCATAACTTTGCAAGGCACGGTCGGGCACGCCCATCGTTTCATACCCTACGGCAGAAATCTCAAGTGCCGCGGTGTTTTTTGGGTTTCGTGCCAGCAACTGTTGAGAAACCAATACAGCTGGAATGTATTTTTGGGTTTCGTAATAATCGTAGGCAAGCTTAAAAATAAGAGAATCATTTTGCGGGTTCTCAATGATAAGATCATACAAGGCATCTCGAGCAACATCCTGATCGCCCCATTGAGTTGCTGCTAAGATTTTTTGATAGAAATGCTCCGTCAAGGGTCTTATCGATGGCTTCTTTTCTTGTGTAGCAGCGGGCTTGGCTTCGGTTTTGGCAGCTGGCTTTGCAACCGGTTTGGCAGGCTGCGATTGGCCAACGACAGGTAGACACAAAATCAACAAGAGAAGAGAGGTAATAACACGTACTTTCATAAAATTTAGTTTGTTATAGGTTAAGAGTTTACTGGGTGTATCGCCAATCCTTTTCGATGCGCAATGTTCATCAATAATTCATAAGCTTGCTCCCGATCGTTTTTTATGATCCCGTCAAGGATGGCTTCTTTTATTTCTTCTTTTATTTCGCCAATGATCTTTCCGGGTGGAACATTGAGCAATTTAATAATTTCATCACCGGTGATGGGCGGCTGAAAGTTTCGCACTTTGTCCTTCTCTTCCAGTTCGATCATTTTTTTTTCTACGTGCCCGAAGTTTTGCAAATACCTCGCCACTTTTTCGTTGTTCTTGGATGTGATGTCGGCTTTGCACAACATCATCAGCGATTCAATGTCGTCACCGGCTTCAAATAGCAATCGCCTAATGGCTGAGTCCGAAACTTCTTTCACCAAGGCAATGGGCCTGAGATGAAGGCGCACAAGTTTCTTTACAAATTCCATTTTTTCATTCAACGGCAACTTAAACCGTCTGAAAATCCCCGGCACCATGCGCGCCCCTTTGTCTTCGTGGCCATGAAAAGTCCAGCCCACCACTTTGTCAAAACGTTTGGTGGCAGGTTTGGCAATGTCGTGCAAGATGGCAGCCCAGCGCAGCCATAGATCGTCTGAATTTTTTGCCACGTTATCAAGCACTTGCAGCGTGTGGAAAAAATTGTCCTTGTGTGCTTTGTTGTCCTGATACTCAACCCCATGCAAAGCCACCATCTCGGGAAAGAATTGTTGCAGCAGTCCACATTGAAAAAGGAGTTTAAAACCATACGATGGCACAGGCGATGAAATGATTTTGTTCAGTTCTTCCGCAACGCGCTCCATCGAAACAATAGTAAGGCGCTGTGTATTTTTAATAATCGCATCGTAGGTATCGGCATCAATATCAAAATTCAATTGCGAGGCAAAGCGTATGGCGCGCATCATCCTGAGCGGGTCATCAGAAAAGGTGAGGTTTGGGTCTTGTGGTGTTTTTATCAGCTTTTGTTTCAGGTGCTCAACTCCATCAAATGGATCAACTAACTCACCATACGAAGCGGGAGATAAACTTATGGCCATTGCATTGATGGTGAAATCCCTTCGCACCTGATCTTCGGCAAGCGTGCCGTCTTCCACAATGGGTTTTCTGCTTTCGCTTCGGTAGGATTCTTTTCTCGCACCAACAAATTCCAGATCGAAATCGTGGTGCTTGATCATGGCCGTGCCGAAATTCTTGAACACAGTCACCTGATCATTTCTCAAGGCAAGGGCAACCATGTTTGCCAATTCAATCCCACTTCCGATACACACGAAATCAATGTCCTTGCACGGTCTTTTCAAGATCAGGTCCCTAACAAAACCACCTACCACGTAGGTTTCCAAGCCCAGCTTTTGAGAAGCTTGGGCAACGGTTTCAAAGATGGTGTTTGCTTGTAAATCGGACTTAAAGTTCATTGGTTCGTAACGGGCTCAATGGGAAATCTAAAATCAGGCACAAAAGTAATCACTAATTTGCAGTTGTTGACAGATATTGATTTTGCAAAGAAGTGCAGTTTAAATTATCTTTTGATGATGTTGATCAAAAATATAGTTGCTGACCCGCAGCTGAGAGAAACTTCAATTTATTCCCTCCCTCAGAATTTAGATTGGGCAAAAGTTAAGATTTGAAAAGAGTTGGTCAGGCGACCAACTCTAACAAAGGAAACTGATTTCACCATGTCCACTCTGTTTCATCAAACTTGGTTCCTATCAAATCAACTTTTTCCCTTTTTCTTTTAAAGTCCAACCACTTCTTATTCTTGGTCGCAGCAGCAGAAAGCATAACACCTTCGTTTTTAACAACAACCTGAACTGAATTACCTGTTTTCCTGGTCTTACGAATCATCTTCATGTGGTTGTGGGTATAACTCAAAATTACAGTAGGGATCAGAAAAAATCAGGGGCAACAGCCAAAACCAGAAAACTAACTTTTTTGAAAAACACATGTACGGATAGAACCCCAATTCCATACCTTTGCGCCTTAAATTTTCTGGATCGAAAACCATGTCTGCTGCTAAATACATCTTCGTTACGGGTGGGGTTACGTCCTCTTTGGGTAAAGGCATCATTTCAGCATCGCTGGGCAAGTTGCTGCAAGCCAGAGGGTTTTCGGTTACGATCCAAAAATTTGATCCCTACATCAATATCGATCCGGGCACGCTCAATCCATACGAACATGGGGAATGTTATGTAACTGACGATGGAGCAGAAACCGACCTCGACCTGGGGCATTACGAGCGTTTTTTGAACATACCTACCTCGCAGGCCAATAACGTGACCACCGGCAGGATTTACAATAATGTGATCACCAAAGAACGCAAGGGCGAATACCTTGGCAAGACTGTGCAAGTAGTGCCACACATCACCGATGAAATAAAGCGCAACATCTTCTTGTTGGGCGATAGCGGCAAATACGATTTTATCATTACCGAAATAGGTGGCTCTGTGGGTGACATCGAGTCGTTGCCTTTTGTGGAAGCCGTGCGCCAGGTGCGCTGGGATTTGGGCTCCAACAATGCGCTGGTGATCCATCTTACGCTGATCCCCTACCTAAGTGCCGCCAAAGAATTAAAAACCAAACCGACACAACATTCCGTAAAGGAACTTCTCAGCTACGGTATTCAACCCGATATTTTAGTGTGCCGCACCGAGCATGCACTCTCGATGGACATCCGCAAAAAGATCGCTTTGTTTTGCAACGTAAACCTCAACTCGGTAATCGAGGCCATCGATGCGGAAACGATCTATGATGTGCCCATGCTCATGCGAAAAGAAAAACTCGATGAGCGTGTGCTTTCCAAACTAAAAGTAACGGCCAAGCACGAGCCCGACCTGGAGCAATGGAAAATATTTTTGGGCAAACTAAAAAGCCCTATCAATGAAGTAACCATTGGTTTGGTTGGCAAATATGTTACCCTGCCCGATGCATACAAATCCATTGCCGAAGCATTCATTCATGCCGGAGCGGAAAACGATTGTAAAGTAAACTTGAAGTGGATTTCTTCGGAGGATATTCATAAAGACACCATTCAAGATTTGATTGGGAACTTGGATGGAGTTCTTGTGGCACCTGGCTTTGGCGAGCGTGGCCTGGAAGGAAAAATTGAAGCCATAAAATTTGTGCGCGAAAACAAAATCCCTTTCCTGGGGATTTGCCTTGGCATGCAATGCGCGGTGGTTGAATTTGCCCGCAACGTTCTCCACCTCGATGCCAGCACTACCGAGTTGAACCCAAAAACAAAGCACCCGGTAATCGACATGATGGAGGAGCAGAAAAAAATCACCAACAAAGGCGGCACCATGCGCTTAGGTGCATACACCTGCAAAATCAAAAAAGGAACAAAGGCCTTTCAGGTGTATGGCGATGCTACCATCCACGAAAGGCACCGCCACCGTTATGAATTCAACAACAAATATCTCGATCAGATTGAAGAGGCAGGCTTAAAAGCGGTGGGCACAAATCCCGAAACTGGACTGGTTGAAATTGTTGAACTAAAAGATCATCCCTGGTTTATTGGTGTACAATATCACCCCGAACTTAAAAGCACGGTGCTAAACCCGCATCCTCTGTTTGTAAAATTTGTAGAGGCCGCCATGAACCACAAAAAATAAAATCCCAATCATTACGCTTTTCCTGATACAATCAAATGGATAAAAATTCAGCCATCGGACTTACACTCATCGCAGTATTGCTTTTAGTCTATTTTACATTTCTTTCACCAACACCAACGCCTGAAAGTGCTCAGCCTTCGGAGGTTACTTCACCATTGGCAACGGATACCAGCAAGGATTTGCCATTGCAACAAAACGTGATTGACAGCACTGCCATTCAACAATATGGTTCGCTCTCTTCTTTCCTTACGGGAAAAGAAGAACTTACCTATATCGAAAACAGCGACTTGAAAATCGCGTTGAGCAACCGGGGCCACCTGAAGGAAATCGAACTAAAAAATTTCAAGACCTACTCGCAACAGCCATTGTTCCTTGCCAAAGGCGACAACAACACCTTCTCACTGGTTGCCAACTATGAAGGAAAAGAAATTGACCTCTACAAATTGTACTACGAAGTTGCCACTTCAAAGAAAGCCGATACTACTTTGATAACCTTAACTGCAAAAACCGGTTCGAGCAGTTTTATCAAACACATTTATACTATTCCTCCGGCTGGTTTTCAACTGGGATATCAAATACAAACTGAAGGCATATCGCTGAGCGGAAAAAATTTAAGCTACCGGTGGCGCAATCAAATTGCCTTGCAAGAAAAATCATTGGAAGATGTTCGCAGCAAAACCACCATCAACTATTACGATGTAAACGGAAGCTTCGATGGCCTGACGGAAACTTCTACCGACCTCGAAGTTGACGCAATTGCCAATCCCTTAAAGTGGGTGGCTGTGCGACAGAAATTTTTTATCTCATCCATCATTGCCAAAAATTCATTTCTAGGTGGTGAAGTAAAAACATTCGCCAACCTGAACGACAGCAGCATGGTGAAAGAGGCCAATGTGGAACTCTTTATTTCCCCCGATGATCTTGCTTCAAAAAAAGCATCTTTCCGATATTACTTTGGCCCTACTGACTACGATATAATTCCTGACGTTACTGAAGGCTTCTCGCAAAATTTAAGTTTGGGCTGGCCTCCTATGTTGTGGATCACCAAGTACGTGCTGATCCCGGTGTTTAAATTCCTCGAAAGGTTTTTTAGCAACTACGGTATCATCATTATCTTCCTCGTGCTATTTGTAAAAATCATTTTGCTGCCGCTTTCTTACAAGTCTTATCTCGGCATGGCGAATATTAATTTGCTAAATCCATAGCTCGACCTGATCAAAGAAAAGAATGGCGACATCGCAGCCCAGAACCAACAAGACCAATTAAAGTTATA
>JANOQB010000261.1:0-8961 GCA_031422215.1 Cytophagales bacterium
CGCAATTCCCTCTATTTCCGAGACGAAAATCAATTTCGAAAGCTAACGTTAGACCATCCGGGACGATTACCCCACGATTTAAATTTCTACTATCTTGACAGCGTCCTATGAAAGGCCGTTCCCGCATTGGTGTGTAATAACCCGGGCGCAATTCTGGTTGAAATGTAAAAGCCTTTAGTCTGTTGTGGACTAAAGGCTTTGTGACAATTTAAGTGGTGGTGCTGACGATAAATATCAGCAACCCCGTTCAGAATAATTACTATACGAAGATACATTTCCTTAGGACATTTTTCAATCACCTAAACCATTTAATTATGAAAAAGGAAAAAATGGCCCTTGATGTAGTAAACCCACAAGCAGCTGGTATTGATGTGGGAAGCCGTTCTCATTACGTGGCTATTGGCCAGCGAGATGAAGATGTCAAAAACTTTGGTGTGTACAATGAAGACCTGATCGCACTTGCGCAATGGCTCCTAGACAATGATGTAAAAACAGTGGCTATGGAGAGTACTGGCACCTACTGGCAAAGTCTATTCACTACACTGCAAAGCGTGGGGCTTGAAGTTATTCTTTGCAATGGAAAGTTCACCAAGAACATCAAAGGAAAAAAGACGGACGTAAAAGATTGTCAATGGATTCAAAAACTCCACACGCTTGGACTTTTGAGTGGAAGTTTCCTTCCTGATGAAGCTACTGAACAACTGCGGACTTATTGCAGGCACAGAGCAAATCTGCTGGAGCAAGCGGCAGACACCTCGCGCAAAATGCAGAAGTATTTACGGTTGCTCAATCTCAGACTGGATGTGGTGGTAAAAGATGTGGCCGGGCTCACCGGGCTTGCCATTATCGATGCGGTATGCAAGGGTGAAATAAATCCTGAAAAATTGGCTTCCTTCCGCCATGGGAATTGCAAAAAATCTGAACAGGAAATAGCCAAGGCCTTGCAAAGCAATGGGCGGAAAGACCTGCTGTTCGCATTGACCCATGAGTATGAATTGTATCAAATCTTTCAAAGCAAGATCGGTGAGTGCGACAAGCAGATACAAAAGCTTCTCAATGAGCAGATCAATAATGACGATAACAAGAAGCAACACCATATAGACGGGAAAGTTCATAAGCGCATCAACAAGAACAATCCGGACATCAACATCAATCTACTTTCTTACCAATACTTCGAAGGTGTAGACCTGCTGGCCATTGAAGGTGTAAGTCATTCTACAGTGTTGACACTGATGAGTGAAGTCGGACACGGTATCAATAAATTTGAATCTGCCAAGCAATTCGCCAGCTGGTTGAGACTGGCACCAAACAATAAAATCAGTGGCGGTAGGATCCTGAGCAATAAAATCCCCAAAGGAAGCAATCGACTGAAGATTGCTCTAAGGCAAGCTGCCAATGCTGTTGGTAACTTAAAGGACACCGCTCTTTCAAATTTCTTCAAGCGAATTGCGTTTCGCAAAGGTAGAACATCAGCTATCTCGGCCACAGCCAGAAAACTGGCCGTCATTATCTGGAATATGATTACCAAGAAGGTTCCTTACAAGACTGACAATCAATACGAGTTCCTCGATCAAAAAAGGAAGGTAATGGAAATGAAGAAGCTAATTCATAAGTTTGATATCACACCTGACGACCTCGAATTACAATTGAATATCAACAACTTGTGAAACGTTAGTCAGAATCGTTCCGGTAGCATTGACCTCCGTTTCCAAGTGCCGCGCTTCTGTTTTGGTCCAGGTAAGTTGTCTGTAAAAATATTGTATGGGTATGTAAATGCTAACACACACCAACAAGACACCGGGAACAAGCACTATGAGTACTGGTTTACCGTCTTGATCTTCGCTGGGTTTCAATTTTCTTTCAGCGAGTTTCATGGGGGAAGAAATCAAAAATCCGTATTGGCTTCTTTCAAATCCAATTCTTTGATCCAGATATTGCGATAGAGCACATCATGTCCTTCTGCTTGCAACTTCAACCCACCCGGACGATCGGTGATTCCTTTTCCTCCATCATTGCCACCATCCTGGCCTGAGTTGGGGCCGCCCCACACCTGACTGATCACCTGATTGGTGTGTGCTTTCTTGCCGTTGAAGTAAACCGTCACCATCGGTTTCTCAATTAGCTTACCATCTTTAAAGCGGGCCGCCCTGAAAACAATGTCATACGAATTCCATTTTCCCAATCCGTTATAAGCGAAGTAGGGCGACTTGCTTTCGTTGATCACCGCACCCAACCCATGCGAAGTTGAATCTCCATCCAGCACCTGAATTTCATACCGGTTCTGTAAATACACGCCACTGTTTCCACCCGGTTTGGAAATAAAAAATTCCACATGCGCACGAAAATCCCGAAACTCTTTTTTGGTGACGATGTCGGCTGCGCCATAAAGTCCACCAGCGGCAGAGGGATCATTTGAATTCATGGCCGAACCGTTGTCCACCGGATCTTTTACAACCTCCCATTTTATTGGCAAGGATGCTTTCAACCGTGGTCCGTTCCAGTAGGTCCACTTTGCATCGAGCATTTTACGGCTGCCATCAAATACCACTTTGGCTCCTTTAGGGGCTTTTGTGCCAACACCTACCTGGGCGTGAGACACAGTTGTTAAAGCAAGGGTCAATACAAAAACACTTGCAAGTTGTTTCATGGGTACATTCATCATTTTAAATGTTATGGTTTATTACTGATTGTAATTTATAAAATATTCTCTGGGTTGCACAGGCACTTTACATTTGACTAAGGGAAATCGCTTTTAAGAATTTTAGGGCCCTATGATGTTTTGGATGGGCTATTTTAATTGCCACGACCTTAGGTCGTGGGTTTTTAATAAAACAATTTGGGGCTTAGCCCATTACAAGCAACTCGGATGGCATTTTTTGACTTCTGTTCGGCTAAAGCCGATTTAAACAATCTTTCTCATAAACCACGACCTGAAGGTCGTGGCAATTGAGACCGCCTTAGGGTAACAAGTCCAAAATTTTATGGATGTTTTAAAAGCGATTTCCCTAACATTTGCCAGGATGAAATTTTTTGTGTTGGATAAAAGTCAACAGAAACTAAACACTTCCATTCTTTTGATGGATCATGGCCACAAACTCTTCCGCAAATTTTGCCGTGTAAAGTATTTCGGATGGCTGCAGCAAGTCGCGCTTTTTATAAAACAGCAGGCGTTGGCGATGGCATTCTATGTGCATGTCTTCCCGGTTTTCTAAAAAATGAATGATAGGCTCAGAGAAGAAACTGCGCACGGCATCCTCATCGCGGCCACGCAGGTAATATTTCTGCGAGAATGTTGGATGGTTGGTAAAGTCCAAGTCTTTGCCCGACACGCCTTCAAATAATTTTGAAAGAAGTCCTTCTGGTTCCAAAGCAAAATCAGGAATTGCCATGTCAGTTTCTGAGGCTTGCACAATGGTGATCTGAATTTCGTTCTGCGATTGTCGTGCGCCTTCCTCAATGGTAATGTCAGAAGTTTGCAACCGGGCATCGTCAATATATTTGTCCAGCATGTTTTCCTCGAATGGGATTTTGCTTCCTGCCTGAATGGGAAAATCTTTATACTTAAAACTGCTTCGTACTTTTTGCGGGTAAAATGCCCAATCGTTATTTTCGGCAAAAGTTCTGAGCTCCAACTGCCGGGGGCTCAATTTTATTTCAAGCCGGTTCATATTGTCGGCAGAAAATTTGCGCGCTGCCAGCGGGTGGTTTGAAAAAGGTTTGAACCGATCGAAACCAACCGATACCATGGAACCTCCCGCATGGACACACTCTTCTTCTATGTGATGCAAATATTCCATGAAACTATGATCCAGCATATGGGCCTCCGAAAAATCAACAATGATTTTTTTTCTGTGGTCTATCGCGGCAAACGCCTTTTTGAACCCCAACAAATTGGAGAAGATGGCCGACCCATTGATTTTTATAAAATACTCTTCGCCTTGCTTACTGAATTCATAGTTGGATTTAAATAAGTTTTTGACCGACACACCATTGAGAACGTGGAAGAAAAGTTTCATCATAATGCCGGCACCTACACCCACCAACAGATCGGTGGCCAAAGTAACAAGGATGGTTACCAAAAATATCACCAACTGCTCCGAACCAATTTTATACGTTTTAAAAAATTCGTTGGGCGAGGCTAGCCGATAGCCAACTGCAATAAGCAATGCAGCCAATGCTGTGTTGGGTATCATTTCAATTACCGGAATGAAAAGCAACATGGCAATTAAAAGGAAGAGGCCATGAAAGAAGTTGCTCCAGCGGGTGCGCGCGCCAAAGGAAACGTTTGCCGAACTGCGCGCCACTTCCGAAATCATGGGCAAGCCGCCCAGCACAGCCGCTAGCGCATTGCCTGCACCTACGGCCATCAGGTCTTTGTTGGGATTGGAAATGCGCCTCCACGGATCAAGACTGTCAATGGCTTTTACGGTAAGCAAAGACTCCAAACTATTTACCAATAAAAACATGATCACATATTTCCAGAACGTGAACATGCCAATCATTCCAAAATTTACATTTAGGCCAATCTCTTGCCAGAAGTTTCCAATCTTCACCATATCAAAGGCAGGCTCGGTATGTTTGAAGTCCATGATCCACGCTAATGGAATGGTCACCAACAACACAACCACCGGGGCTGGCACTTTTTTTACCAGCCTGCCTTTGAGCAAAGGCAAACCAAAAATTATGGCAAGGCTTATGATGCCAATGAAGGTAACGCGAACGTCTTCATGCACGATCGAGTCGGGTATCATTTGAAATAATTCCAACGGTGCTTTTCCTTTTATCAACGTGGGGTCAATGCCTAACAGGATGTGGATTTGTTTTGAAAAAATAATCAAGCCAATGGCCGCGAGCATACCATGCACCACGGAGTGTGGAAAGAAATCGCTCAGCGATCCAAACTTAAGAACACCAAAAATTATTTGAATAAGAGAGGCCACCAGAATGGCACCCAGCGCGAAATGCCAACCTGTAATTCCCCCGCCCATTTCCATCACCGCGCCTGCGCAAATCGTGATAAGCCCGGCAGCGGGGCCTTTGATAGTAAGCCGTGAGCCAGCAAAGAAACTTACAAACAAACCTCCTACCATGGCGGTGAGCACGCCCATGGCGGGAGGAAACTCGCTGGCTTTGGCAATGCCAAGGCTCAATGGCAAGGCTAGCAGAAATACCATAAAACCAGATACGGCATCCACCGCCCAGTTTTGTTTAAAACCTTCCAATCCGTCTTTCGGGATTTCTATTGTCTTCATAATATTTATTGTATAGTGCCGTGAAAAAATCAGGCAACGGTTTTTAATTTTCTTTAAAGGGAATGGATGTTGACTTTATTGCGAAAGCCAACCTGCTGATGCGGTGCGCATCATAGAAAATCAAAAGATCAGATCAGGAGCACCCCATGCAGGGCGAACAATGGCGGGTGCGTGTCAAACCGTTTTTTGGTGAGTGACCAGGGGATGTGCACAGGCTGGAATTTCTGAAGGTTGTTAAAGACTTCCGTGAAGCAAGGGCCCATCAAACAATCATTTTTTCCTTCACGTTCTTCGCTGCCCACCTCTTCAAAGATGAGATGAGAAAGAAAATCAAAAGACTGATTTGATTGGCCAAGGGTGCTTGTGCCACCGGGTTCTATACGCTTAGCCTCTGCAATCAAAACAGATGGAGCCAGCAATTCAAAACTGAAAAGCAGGATGGCGAAGAGCGTTAAAATTTTGTTATACCTCAAAGGCATGAACCGATAGTTTTGGCAAATGTGATGTTTATTATTTGAATTTGGATTACGTAACCATTTATTTTCTATTACAACCGATTGCTATCCACCTGATTTGAAAAATTGGTTGTGTGGACAAGTGTTTATCACATACATTTTTTTGAAAGTTGAGGATTTTCCTACATTTGCACCATGAACAAAAGAAAACGCGTCCACGCCATTGCCAGCATCCTACTGGTTTTCTTTTTGTTTGTGCCCATCGCCATTCAGGCACTGTATCATAACAACAACAGCAACATCAAGAAGCTCAGTTTCTCCAAAACCTCTGGAACTCCCATAAAAACAGATGCTCAATTTCCTTATGAGGAAAAGGAAATGGAAGAAGAGGAGAAGAGCACCGACCATAGCCTCAGTCATCTATTGTTGATTTGTACATTCACTCCAAGCACATCATTTTCTTCGGCAGAAAATCAAAACCATGTGTGCGCTCAAACTTCCTCTTTCTGTGGAAGTGTTCCCTTATATCTTGCCAAGCGGTCTATCCTGATCTGATTTCCATCTTTCATTTGTAATGGCCATTTCGGCCTTGTGTTTTTAGTTGAGTTTAAACGTGACTGTTCCGTCACACAAACAATGAAAGCAATCACCAATTATTTATTCAATGAGCATGAAGCGATTCATGATCTAAAACATTACTTGCCGGCACAGGCACCTTTAAAAGATTTTATCCACCACAATACACTACATGCTTTTCAAAATCTGAAATTCAACAAGGCCATTTATAGTGCCTCCGCCATGCTGGGTTACAGAGTCTCTCTGTCGTTGGCAGAATATCGAGCGTTGTTTGCTTCGGGGCGGATCAACACTCCTATTTTGGAGAGGGTGATCGCGCAAAGCAAAGGTGCGGCCCATGTTGATGAGTGGAAAGAGAAAATGATCCATAGCGATTACCATCGGCCATCACCGCGCATTGGGGCACTCCGATCAAACTGGAAACGTGAGTATCAGGTTGACCTCGATTCCTTAGTCCATCCTTTGTTGTTCCGCATCCTTTGCTCGTATTTAGATCAGGGTATTTCGATTTGGAATTTTCCGGTTTGGCACGAGGGCTTTCTTGCTTCCATGCGTGAGATGGAGCGCGTTAGCTACTCCAGTTTCTTCAAAAAGAAAAGAGCGAAAAAACTTTTGTTGGATGGAGCAACTTCGGTGGAATCGCTGCTTACCATTTTGGTGGGCGATCAATTGTTGTACAAACAATATCTTTTTGATCAGCAGTTTTCTCATCAGGGATGGTCGGGCATGGTGTCGTCCGTAGAGGATCAACCCAATACCTTGCTGGACGCAAAGAAGATTTCCCTTCATGAACTCATCGCGTTTGAACTCTTATTGGAAATCGATGCACTCGATGATCACTTCGGTGAAAACTGGAAACCCCTCGCGCAAAAATTAAATAATGAACCGATTGACCTTTTTGCCGATGTGGATGTAACAGAACTGGATGAGGTTACCAGCCTATGGCAGGAATCTTTTGAGTGGACGTATTATGATGAGGTATTGAAAGGCATTCAAAGTGTGGCCAAAGAAAACAATACACCACCAGCCAAAACTTTTCAAGCCATGTTTTGTATTGACGATCGCGAGTGTTCACTCAGGCGGCACCTTGAAAAAGTGGATCCATCGTGCGAAACATTTGGCACCCCCGGTTTTTTTGGTGTGGAATTTTTCTTTCAGCCCGACCATGGTAAGTTTTATACAAAGCTGTGCCCTGCCCCCATGACTCCCAAGTTTTTGATAAAGGAAATCGGAATCCGCAGGAAGCATGAGAAAGATTTATCTTTTACCAAACATTCGCATTCATTTTTCAGAGGTTGGTTCATTACGCAAACACTCGGGTTTTGGTCGGCCCTTAAATTATTCATCAACATTTTCAAGCCTTCCATTAGTCCAGCAACCACTTCCTCGTTCCGGCACATGGATAAATCTTCCAAACTCACCATAGAAAACAAAAGCGCACAACACCGGGAGAACGATCTTCAAATAGGCTTCACCATTGAAGAGATGGCAAAGCGCGTTGAAGCACTCTTGAAGAGTATTGGCCTGGTGAAAAATTTTGCTCCCGTGGTGTATGTGATTGGCCATGGTGCCAGTAGTGTAAACAATCCGCACTACGCGGCATACGACTGCGGTGCTTGTTCGGGCCGGGCCGGTTCAGTCAACTCGCGTGTGATATGCACCATGGCCAATCATGTGGAGGTGAGAAAAATTTTGAACGAAAGCGGTCTGTACATTCCTGATACAACTCAATTTGTGGGCGGCCTGCACGACACGACCCGCGATGAAATAGTGTTCTTCGATGAGGATTCACTTTTGCCCGGAAACAGGGAAAAGCACCGCGCGAATGAACTGCTTTTTAAGGATGCTTTAGACATGAACGCCAAGGAAAGATCCAGACGGTTTGAGTCTATCAACACAGAGCTGACGGCCAGTGATATTCACGAAAAGATAAGGATCCGCTCTGTTTCGCTTTTCGAACCCAGGCCAGAATTGAACCACGCCACCAATGCGGTTTGTATTGTTGGGCGAAGGGCACTTACGCAAAAATTGTTTTTGGACAGGCGGTCGTTCTTAAATTCATTCGACTATGAAGTCGATCCAGAGGGTGAGTATCTTTTCAATATTTTGAAGGCAGCAGCGCCCGTGTGTGGTGGCATCAATCTCGAATATTTTTTCTCGCGTGTTGATAACCAAAAACTGGGGGCAGGCACCAAACTTCCTCATAATGTGATGGGGCTCTTTGGTGTGGCCAATGGCATTGATGGAGATTTGCGGCCTGGGCTTCCCAGTCAGATGATTGAAGCGCATGATCCGGTGCGGCTGCTGATGGTAGTGGAACATCTTCCTGAGGTGGTATTAAGAACAATTAAAAAATCTCCTCAAACCTACGAGTGGTTTATCAACGAGTGGGTGCACTTGGTTGCGGTCCATCCGGTAACGGGCGAATTTTTTCGCTTTGCAAATGGCGTATTCTCATCCTACACCATACTCAAACACCACGTGGACACCGTGGATGATATTGCCTCGGTATTCGAATCGCAAACAGAAAATATTCCCGTCTATTTAATACGATAAATTATTTATGAACTCCATACTTCAGATTTTTATACTCATTCCTCTATTGGGTTTCCTAGTAAGTCTTCTTGTTCCCGGCAGTAAGGAAACGCTTTTGTCGCGGGTTGCCTTTTTCACCGTGG
>JANOQB010000262.1:0-9759 GCA_031422215.1 Cytophagales bacterium
GCAAAGGCAGGCCCGGCATGACACATAGAACGATTTGGACTTTTTAGTCAGCCCCAGTTTTTTAAAAACCGTTACCTTTAAAGTACAAAACGAAACCTCATGATTGCGATACTGATAATTTTGATCAATTTTTTCCTTTCCATCGCAGTGGCAAATTGGGCAAGTAAAAAGGGCAGGGATTTTTGGAATGTGTTTTTTATTTGTCTTTTTCTTAGCCCATTGTGCATGATCGGTTCGTTGGGGAATCCATTAAATTGGAGCGATTCACTTGCTAAAATAAAGTAGATGCTGGTGGATTTCCTTACCTCACCTTAAACCAATACACGCCCCGCACCCCAAGAAAACTTTGTTGGTTTTTTTCTGCGCCAACATCGCTCAGTCCGTATTGATAATAGAGCGAAGTTTCAACTATCCTTTTTCTCTTGGTTTCATTGCTCAGCCCTAGCGAAAAATTTAATGCACTGGAATAAAATGATGGACTCGATGTGGTATAAGCAGAATAAATGGAAGCGGAAGTACTTCCACTGAAAGGATAATCGTATTCAAGTACCTGCCGCGTGAACAGCATGGACGAAAGACCAACACCGGCCAGCCAATGGCTCTTCATGGATAGCGGGTAGCGATATTTTAAATTAATGGGGATTTCTAAAATCCAGGAATCGATGTCAACATTTTTAGGTGTGCCTAAGTCCTGCTCAACGGCAGGAAATTTTTTTTCTGCTATTTCCTGCTGATCAGAAATGGAATAGACACGGTGAACGAATTTTCCTCCGGTTTCCACACTGAGAGATGGGGACAAAATAAAATCTGCCAACAGACCTCCACCAACATCAACACGATTTGTTGCTCCCACAGAATACATTCCATAAGAGGCATCAAGCATAGGGCCTACTCGTATCCCAATTCCTTTTTGATAGTGGCCTTCAATATCCCTAATGGCTTTTACTGATAATGACTTTTGTTTTGATTCAATATCAATTCTTTTTTCATTCCAGGTAGCACGGGCACTTTTGATTTCTGTCTTTCTCGGAGCCAACCTAGTGTGATACTTTGAAGTATCACCATTGTTTGCATTCGCATAGCCCAGCGCAGGTTTCACTGAATCGGTAAGCAGCGGCATTTTGGTTTGGCTTGACTGGTTCAGATAATTTTCCAATGCGGCCTCCAGACTTGCAATATGGTTTAGCAAAACTTTATTCATCCCCAAATTTTGTTTTCCAAATTCTGTTACCCGGACTGTGTCGGGTTGCACCGTTTTTAAATACTCAATCTCCTGCTGTAGCCTGCTGATTTGCCCGCTCTGTTTTGCAGAGGCAAGTTGGTGATCATTCAGCAGCAGGTGCTCGGTACTGCTCAGCCGCCATTGGTTCCATAAAATAATAAGCGTACATAGCGCAAGACTTGCGCAAATGATTAGCTCCGTTCTATAGCGTGAGTACCAGGGCCAGACAGCATCAGCCGCCAGCCGATAATGCAAATCGGAAAGTGCGGCAGGATCGAAACCCGGTTCCTGGTAGTCGCCTACTTTTTTCTTTATTATATCATCAAACTGATTGTCATCCATTGTTCTCGTGTGGTAATCTCACGCCTTGCTCAGCGATCAACATTTTTTGTAATTTATTTCGGGCAATAGCCAAATTTGATTTCGATGTGCCTACGCTTATGTTTAACTGGTTTGCAATTTCATCGTGCTTATATCCTTCGATCACATATAAATTAAACACCATGCGATAAGAAGGTGGTAGCTTCTGTATGGAAGCGATAATATCCTGCTCGGAAAGATTATCGAACACGGTCAGGGCAGTGGTCTCATATTTTCCGTGCGAAATGTCGAGGCTGTGATAGTGCCTTTCATTTCTGCGATAGTAGTCAATAGCAGAATTGATCATTACTTTCCTTAGCCATCCTTTGAAGGAGAGGCCTTGAGAATACTTGTCCAGTTTTTTAAAAATTTTAACAAACCCATCATTCACAATTTCCACCGCCTCTTCCCGGGTTCTTGAATAGCGCAGGCAGATGCCCATGGCGTAGGCATAAAATTCCTTATATAGCTTTTCAATGCTATTCCGGTTCCCGTTCTGGCAGGAGCCCAACAGTTTATATAGGTCCTTCTCTTCTATGGTTGTAGGTTTTTATACTACACGCACACTTTTCCCAAATGGTTGGTTCGCTCAATAAATTTACTAAGGATTTTTTTAATCGTACTTCAGTCAATGAAATTTGGTATGTGGCCAAAATGAAAAAGTGTGTAAAGTTTCCTTACATCAACCAACCAATTTCAAAATCTTTGCGTGATGGGAAGACTAAACAGAACCATCATGAGATCAATCCTTTTCATTGCATTTTATGTTTCATTCGGCCATGCCTCTTTTGCTCAGCAAGAAAATCCTGCCAAAGGAACAATCAAAGGAGTTGTTGCCGATGTGAAAACACGCCAGCCTGTTCCCGGTGTAAACGTAATTGCACGGACTGTCACCTTTAGTAAAGGCGCGGCCACAGACTCAAATGGAATTTTTTTCTTTTCAGAATTGCCATACGGAACTTATTCATTGATCATATCCAGCATAGGCTATTCAAAAAAAGATTTGGTGGGATTGGAGATTTCTAAGGACACCCCCGTTGAAGTGGGATTGATTTTGCTGGAAGAAAGCACCATCACATTAAGCGAAGTTACCGTTACGCCTGGAAGTTTTTCCATTATAGGAGATGAAACCTTGTCCTCCCGGCAAACACTATCGGGAGAAGATATTAAAAATATGTCATGGGCAGAAGATATAACCCGCGCCGTGTCGCGTCTGCCGGGAGTTTCCTCCAACGACTTTTCGTCAAAATTTAATGTAAGAGGTGGCGAAAACGATGAGGTACTAATGACTATTGACGGCATGGAATTATATGATCCCTTTCATGCAAGGGATATTGGAGGAGGGCTTTTTAGCATTGTGGATATAGAAACCATTCAGGGAATTGATTTATTGACGGGTGGATTTTCGGCTGAATATGGAAACCGACAAAGTGCTGTCTTCAATATGAAAACAAAGCGGATTGCAGATGGGCAAAGGCATACATCAGTCGGGTTGAGTATAATGAATGCCCGGTTTTATACCGATGGTACTTTTGCCAAGAACAAAGGCTCTTATCTTTTTTCAGCCCGAAGAGGAATGTTGGATAAGACCTATGCACTCTTATATCCAGATGAGAATATTCCTTTTTTTTCAGACATGATGGGGAAAGTAGAATATAAACTCAACCCCAAACATACGTTATCATTTAATACACTTCGGTCGGATGATAAAACTAAAAGAAGCGACCTTTATCAAGGTAATTATGACAGCACGGATATAAAATATTCAAACACGTACGGTTGGCTAACCTTGAAATCAAATTATACCCCAAAATTATTTTCCCGCACTTTATTATTTGGTGGATTTAATTCAGAAAACCGAAATGGTTCTTACAACAAAGATGAGTATGGCGATGTAGGAATTTTTTTACTTGCCGATAAACGGAAGTTCAATTTCTTTGGTGCAAAACAGGACTGGAATTGGGAAGTATCTGATCGTTTTGTTTTGAAAAGCGGTTTTGATATCCGGCATCTAAATGTGAACTATGACTATTTCTATTCTCTGAAGGATATACGGGTCAATAATTTTGACAGTCTGATCAACTACAATGGATTGGTTGATATCGATGCTAAGCACTCCGGTCAGCAAGCTAACCTTTACCTGTCCACCCGGTTTCAGGTGCTCCCCTCCTTATTTATGGAAACGGGGATCCGGTATGACTATGCTTCTTATACAAATGACAAGTTATGGAGTCCGCGGGTAAGCTTAGCTTATGCTTTTTCAAAAAATACTTTTCTTAGAGCTGCGTGGGGTCACTATTATCAAACACAATTCATTCAAAATCTGGATGTGAACCACAATGCAACTAAATTTAATTCTGCAGAATTGTCCAAGCATTATGTGCTGGGGTTAGAGCATCTTTTTGATAACCATATAAGTTTGCGCCTGGAAGGCTACTATAAAGATATTCCCCGAATAAATCCTATCTACCAAAACCTGAGAGACCCCCTGGAAGTATTTCCCGAAGCAAGAAATGATGTAGTCAAATTAAATATCAATGGCAGAACAGCAAAAGGGATTGAGCTCTTTTTAAAATATGATATGGGCAAGAAAATATCCTGGTGGCTTAGTTATGCCCTCGCCAAATCGGAGGATGATATTAAAAGCATAGAGTTCGATGGATTAGTAACAGCAAGGACAGGTAAAGTGCCCCGCACCAACAACCAGTTTCATACCCTCTATGCCGACCTAAACTATCGCCCCGATCAAAAATGGCATTTCAGTATTTCAGGCCAATATTATACAGGTTGGCACCGCACCAATTATCATTTTAACACCAGAACTCTTTCAGGTGGAAGGTTAATTTTTTACCCAGTGCATGAGCTATACAATGGTACGGCATACCCTGCCTATCATCGAATGGATTTGCGAATGAACCGCCATTTCCAATTGAAGAAAAGTAAAGTATCTGCGTTTCTGCATGTCATCAACTTGTACAATCAAAAAAATCTGAGAAAGTTTGATATAGGCGCAACTGATGATAATGATAATCTGGTGCCTGACGGAAAGGGAGGTTACCTGACTCCCCGTGGGGATAAGTATTGGTTTGGAATTCTACCTGTAATAGGTGTGAGTTGGGAGTTTTGAAACAAAAACAGAGACGATACAAAAGTGGATAGATAAGTTGAATTTGGATGTACAGTAATTTCGCCCAAGTAACTACCGAAGTAGTAAAACAAGAAATTATATATTCAATGTTGTTTAGTTAAACCCTAATCTATTCAATCGTGGTAGATTGAAATTCCCCTTATTTCGAATTCAAAAATTTATCCGAAACATAAAATTGGGTGTAAGGCTTAGCGCGTATTGCTCTACCGACTCAACCTGGTTGTTCTCGGAGACAGCATAAAACCGGTTGATGGGATTTTGGTTGTTGAGAACATTCCAAATTGAAATGCCGGTTTGTGCATTCAGTTTTTTTCCGATGTGGAAGTAGTATCGTGCCGACAAATCCATGCGCAGATAATTCGATAGCCTGGCACTGTTGGCCAAATCAAAATTGATGTTGTTGCTAACTATTTCATTTCCGGCAACGGGTTGCGTAAAGGGTTTCCCCGTGCGCCAGTTCAACCCGGTGGCAATCTCAATACGGCTCGTTTTATAGTTGGCACCAAAACCCGCCATGTGCCTTATGTCCAGGTTGTGGGGAAATACTGAAGGGGTGAGTTGATCGAACCTATAGTAATTGTTGGCAACCGAATAACTGAACCACGCAGTCACGTGGTTGAACTTTTGGTTGATCAGAAAATCAACACCATGTGTCTTATAATTTCCGGTAGAGCGCACATTTTGAAATTGACCAATAAACCCCTGGCTTGAGGTGATTATGCCATCAACAAATTTATAATAGCCGTCAACGCTCACCAACAGCTTGTCCTTATTGTAATGTATCCCGGTTGAAACCTGCTTGCTGCGGATAATGGGGATGTCACTGTTGTTGGATAAAACCCAGCGCCTTTTTTCTACTCCCAAAAAATCGTTTTGAAAATCTATGATCTGTGCATTAGTTTGGTTTTTCATTTCGCCCAGAATTTCCCAATTGACATATTCACCGAATTTTTGATTGAAGCTAAGGCGCGGTTCAACAATTGTTTTTTTGAACTCCGGAAAAAAATTGGTGCGAACACCCAAGCGTGCACTGGTTTTTGTGCCCAGATCGGCATTGGCTTCCACAAAGGTTGCATGGCTGCGCAACACTTCTTTTATAGATCTCCTAAATGCCGGGTTGTCTATTTCGTCAAGGTTTAAAATGCCTACTTCAAAAAACTGGTAGCCAATAAGCATATCCGCTTTTCCGCTCAACTTCAAACGTGCATCTAACTTTAGCCCCGTATCAATAACCTTATTCATTTGTGTGAGTTGCTGCTGGTTGGAGATGTCGTGGTTTATGGCATCTAAGTTATAGCGCGAGTGATATGCCTGTGTTATGATTTTCAGCCGGTCGTTCCAGATGTGGCTGTAGGAAATGCCCGAGGCAAAACTTTGCTGCGCCAACGAGCTTGTTTTGGATACTGTGCTGGCGTTTACTATTTGTGTCTCCTCAAATTCGAGATCGTTTGAAATAGTAAGAAAGCTTACGCGCAATTTATCCTTGGCGGAGATGTTGTAGAGAAGTTTTGCACTTACATCATAAAAATTAAATTTCTCTTTGGCCCCGGTTACGGAAGTAGAGGCTTGCCCGCTTACTACTTCTGTATTTTTAAAAACACGGTCGTAATAATTTCTATAGGTGCGCGTGCGCACCAGATCGGTAATGGACCTTCGGGAAGCAAACTGCAGCGATATTTTTTTTGAAAGGGGCAGCTTCACAAAAAAATCAGAGTTGATCAGATTAATACCGGCACCACCTGAAATTTTTTCTGAGAGGTGATCATCGGTTGCAAAGTTGATGGTGCTGGATATGCCTTCGCCCAAAACAGAACTGGTTCCATTTTTTGTGAGCGTTCCTTTGGTGGTGATGTAAGGATTGAACGCGGATATCAAACCAAAGAAGTGGCCGGTCTGGTACATTTTAATACCGTCCCACAGCACTAAGTTCTGATCGTTGGTGCCACCGCGCACATTGATGTCGGAAATGGATTCGCTGATGCTCTCAATGCCAGGCAGTGCCTGTATGGTTTGCAGCACATCGGGCTCGGTGAGGCCTGGAAGAATACCTAGTGTTTCGCCACGGATTTCAAAAGCTCCATCCATTCTCTTTTCAATGCCTTTCGTAATAAAATCCAATACCACCACTTCTTCCAGCGAGGTGAACTGTGGTTGTAAAACAATAGAACGGCAATAGGGTCCGATAAACTCTTTTGCTGGTATGGTCATTGGCCCGTAACCCATGTAGCGTATTTGCAAAACTTCTTCAGCCCCTAAATCTTTCATCTCAAAATAACCACGCTGGTTGCTTACTGCCTGTGCATTTGAAGACTGAACGGTAGCCCCAGAAATTTTTTCTTTCGTATCGCCCGCAAGCAGGATGCCACAAATGGTTGTGCTGGTGGATTTTGAAACACTGATGGAAATATAGCGCTCGCTTAGTTGGTTGAAGGCGAGGCCGGATTTTTCCGACAGGTAGCGTAAGGTGCTTTCAAGTGTTAAATTTTTGGGTGGTGGCAAAAGGGCAATGCCGTTGATATTGTCATCGGCAAACGAAAACGTAACCGAATAGCGGTTCTCTACTTCGATCAAAATATTTATTAACGGCTGCCCGCCCACTTGTGGCACCTGTGGGAAGACAGGGTACATTGCAAACAAGCAAAAAAAACCAAGAAGGACTTTTTTACTTACTGCTGCCGTAGAGTACAATTTTTTTGCCGTTTACTTGGTAGGTCAAATTAAACGGGTTGGCAATTGATTTCAAAGCGAGGGTTAGGTCCGAGTTGCTGAATTTGCCGGTGAACAATTGGGCAGTATCAACATTTTCGGTGGAAACCATCACGTTATGTTGCCGTTCCAGTTCGCGGATAACGTGGTCGAAAGGAATGCTTTTAAATGTGCTCTCGTTGCGCATCCAACTGGGCACCAGCACCGAATGCACTTCATCGTAGGCTATCACTCCATTCACAATCCTGAAAATATTTCCTGCCGAAAGTTTAACGGTAGTGGCCGCACTCACTACCTCAACGAGTCCTTCATAGCAGGCAACTTCAAAATAACCCTTTCTGTTCTTCACGTTGAACTGTGTGCCCAGCACGCTCACCGTACCGCCATCAGTTTGCACATCGAACCGGGAACCCTGGGCCACTTTAAAGAAAGCCTCACCGGCAAGCACCACTTTTCTATTGTCTTCCCATCCGGATTTCAAATAAGAAATTTGTGACGAGGCATTCAATTGAACCGAGGACAGATCGGGAAGCGTGACCTCGGTTTTTTGAGATGCCAATGTTTTGATTTTGGTAGGTTTTTCGGGCGAAATCAAAAAGTAGCCGCCAACAATAAGAACTAAAATGGCAGCAATCTTTAGCATGGGGCTTAGCCACGGCATCAGGGTGAAGGAGCGGCCTTGTGGTGTCTTATCAGATTTGTGCGGAAGCTTTGCCTTCAATTTCTCAAAGCCTTCCTCCACATTATATTCAGGAGCCTTGAAAGAATTCAGCATGTTGAGCATCCGCTCCACCTTTTTGAATATGGGCGTTTGTTCAAAGTTTTTCTTTTCATCCCCGCTAAGGGTGCCCTCCATCCACTTGATAATAATATAGTTTTCGCGTTCCGTCATGATTGTGTCAGGGTTATAACCGATGAGCGAAGCAAACTCCCCCTCCCGTTGTGAACTATTTTTTTAAAATTTTCCAACCTTTTCATATAATATGGCCAACGCTGTATAAATCCGTTTCTCCACGCCCTTGCGCGAAATGCACAGCATGTCGGCAATCTCCTGGTGGGTTTTGCCTTCTATGCGGTTGAGCAAAAAGGCAACGCGCTGCTCTTCAGTAAGATTGGCGATGGCTTGTTCAAGTCTGTTCCTATATTCATTTTCTTCTTGGATAAACTCTGGTGATTCGTTGTTTTGTGTGGAAGGTGCTTCTTGCTCATGGCGTAAGACCGTTTTCTGCTTGGCCAGTTCATTCAGCATTTGATTGTTGGCCACGGTAAATAAAAATCCTCGTGCCTTATCGGGTGTCACCTTGCTGCAATTGGCCCATAATTTTATAAAAGCTTCCTGTACCAGGTCTTGCGGATTGTTGCCCTTGCCATATTTATAATATAGAAAGTGATGCAAATCCGTAGCGTGTGCCTTGAAGAGGGTATTGAAAATACCTTCATCGCACACATTTTCCTCATCTTCCACGCCCATCTTAAGTTCAGGTTTACGGCAATTTAAAAAATATTTTAAAAAATAGTAGGAGTTACGTGCCTCTGCCTGTTTTATACAGCACAAGGGCTTACAAAACCTTAAAAACTAAAAAGCAAAATTATGAAAACAAAGAAAAGAAGTGGATTTCAATTTATGGCGGCCATGTTGCTGGGTACAGGGCTATTTGTTGGATGCAACAAGGATGAACCTACCGCGGGTGCTGTCGCTTTGAAAATAGATGCGACCTCCGCAAGTGGTAACACGATCAATGGCCGGGTGGCGGCCACCAGCGTTATTACTGATATAAAAATAAATATCAAGGAGATTCAGTTTGAGTTTGATAAAGAAGACAGCCATTTTAAAACGGACTCGGCTTATGATTCGAACAACGATGTGAAACTAAAAGGTCCCTTTTTGCTGGATGTGCTGGAGCAAAATGCTTTCGTGGAGCAGTTGATCACTACCGTAAACCTGCCCAATGCCAGATATGAGGAAGTTGAATTTAAACTTCATAAAAGCACCGAGGCTGGTGTTATGAACGGCAAATCAATATTGATCACCGGCACCATTGACGGAAAGCCCTTTATCTTTTGGCATGACACAGACGAAGAATTTGAAATTGACTTTGCAGATGCCGCTACGGATTTGGTAATAAATGGAAATACCGCACCGATGGTCATCAACCTTGCGCTTGACGGATTGTTCAGCACGATAAAAGGAGGCATAAGCCTGAGCACGGCCAAGGATGGTGATGGAGATGGCACTATTGAAATCAACCCGGGCTCCGTTGACAATGATGGCAATAAAGACCTTGCGCATGCCATCAAAAATATCTTGGAGAAGGCCACGGAC
>JANOQB010000263.1:0-6617 GCA_031422215.1 Cytophagales bacterium
AAACAAACTCATCATTCAATGCCACATCATCACCGAACAGATTTTAGACTTAGGAATAGTGCCCTTGTCATTACAACTTGTTCAAATTTTTCTCTTTGCTGATTTTACTCTGTGTTCCTCGGTGGCTAGTGTTTTCAAAACAGGCTCATCACCCAATACCACATCATTGCCAAGCATGCAACTAATTTGATCATGGTGCCCAACAAAAATCCAATGAAGGAACCCAACGCTGCTTTCAATGCCTGGCCCGAATCCTGATTGGCAATAATCTCTCCCACAAAAGCACCACTGAATGGGCCAACAATTATTCCGATAGGCCCCAACCAGATTCCTGCTACCAGCCCAATGCCGCAACCCCAGATGCCATACTTGCTGGCACCAAATTTTTTGGCACTATACACGGGCACAATGTAATCGAGAGCTGTTACTGTCGCCACGATGGCAAACCAAATCCATAAAAATTTTTCAGTAAAAACCGGAACTTGTTTTAGTTGCTGAATCCACAATCCCACAAACGCCAATGGCGGCCCGGGAATAACAGGCAGAAAGCAACCGATCAATCCGGCCACAAGAAGCAATCCACCTAACACCATCCAAAGAATATCCATGAGTTAGTGTTATAGTTCGCTTCAAAAATATTAAGAGTGAGACAAAATAAACAACACAAGTAGTTAATTGAACAAATACTTATTCCCTTATTTCGGCAAACTTTGCCGTATCAAATTCAGCACCGCCACCGATGCCATGCGTATGTTGATCATTCTATCTTTCGAAAGTTGAAGTTTCTTGGTTATGGTTTGATGCTTGTCGGAATAGGCAATCCAAACTGTGCCTACCTGTTTTTCGGGTGTGGCTCCACCGGGCCCTGCTATGCCGCTGGTGGCCACGCCAATGTCGGTATGAAAACGAGCGCGCACTACGTTGGCCATTTCACTGATGGTAGGCTCGCTTACAGCACCATACTTTTCAAGTGTTTCGGGCTTCACTCCCAATTGGCTCATTTTTATTTCGTAGGCATACGGTATCATGCTGCCCAAAAAATACTCCGAACTGCCAGGCACGCTGGTAACTAAATGCGATAAGTATCCGCCCGTGCAACTTTCGGCAATGGAGAGCGTAAGTTTTTTTTCACGGAGCATTTTTCCAATCACCAGTTCAATGGAGTCTTCACCATAGCCGTAAATGTATGGGCCAATGTACTGGTTCAGTCTTTCGGTCAACACATCGGCTTCTTGTTGAAGTTGTGAAAGTGAATTGCCAAAGGCGGTGAGCCGCAATCTTACATCACCCAAACTTGGCAGGTAGGCAAGTTTCATGTGTGCAGGAAGCGATTTTTCCCACTCCGAAATTTTTTCTGCGAGGAACGATTCGCCCACACCAATCGTGCGTATGATTTTGTGGTGGATTACGGGCAGTTGATATTTCTTTGATAAGCGTGGCAATACTTGCTCGGTCATCATCTTTTTCATTTCGTGCGGCACACCGGGCATGGACATAAAAACTTTGTTGCCTTTGTTGAACCACATGCCGGGTGCGGTGCCCACCGGGTTGTTTATTTTTTCGCACGCTGTTGGCAGCGCAGCCTGTTGCCTGTTTATTTCGGTTAGCTCTCTGCCTCTGCTTTTGAAAAACTCTGTCACTTCGGCAAGTGCTTCCTGGTTGATTTTCAATTCACAGTTAAAATAGTTGGCGAGCAAGGGTTTGGTGAGATCATCGCTGGTGGGCCCCAGGCCGCCCGTTATTAAAATAATATCCGCCCGTTTTTCAGCTTCTGCAAAAGCGGTAAGAATTTCTTTTTCCTCATCGCCCACAGTTGTTTTACGGATAACCTTGACACCAATTTTGTCCAGTTCCACACTCATCCATTGCGCATTGGTATCCACAATTTGTCCGTAAAGTATTTCGTCACCAATGGTGAGCAGTTCGGCTAGTATTTTTTTCACGTTTTGAGATTTTGGTTTTGGTTGAAATGAAATGCAAAATAGAGGTTATGAATCCACACTCCAAATGGATGCTAACGGTATTTAAAGTTGGATAGATAACAAACACTTTTCCTACCTTAGCCCTGAATTTATAAACTTATGAAAAGAATCGTACCCTTAGCTTTACTTGTGTGCATGGCCTGCACCACGGCACAAATCAATCAGGCACTGTCGGATGCCAATAAGATGGCAACTAGTGAAAAACCTCTTACCGCTACGGAGGTAGGTGCTGGCTTGAAAGAAGCATTGGTCAACGGAATATCCAAGGGCTCGGACCTGGTTTCGCAAACCGATGGCTATTTCAAAAACCCCGAGATTAAAATCCCCTTTCCACCCGATGTAAAAAAAGTAGAGGACCGCCTGCGCCAAATTGGGTTGGGTGGCGAGGTTGATAAATTTGTGATGACAATCAACCGAGGTGCTGAAGATGCCGCGAAGGAGGCCATGCCAATTTTTATTGCCGCCATAAAACAAATGACGATTGATGATGCATTTGCTTTACTGAAGGGGGACCCTGATGCGGCTACTCAGTTTTTAAAACGTACCACGAGTGCACAACTAAAGGAAAAATTCAAACCGATAATTCAAACATCGTTGAACAAGGTGAGTGCCACAAAATACTACGATGACATTATAACCCGGTACAACAAGATACCGTTAGTGCAAAAAGTAAATCCTGACTTGAACGACTACGCCACCGATATGGCCATACAGGGTTTGTTTAATATGATTGCCAAAGAAGAAAAAAATATCAGGCAAGACCCGCTCGCCCGAACATCGGAATTATTGGAAAGGGTTTTTGGATATAAAAATACCAATTGAGAAAATTGAAATATTTTATTTTTATCACTGTATTGGTTTCCAATATCAAAGAACATTTTCCCGTATTCCGAATTTATAAATTATCAACTTGAAAAGACCATGAGCCTCTTCGAAAAACATCAACCGTTGCTAAAGAAGGCAATCGAAGCCTTGCATGCACGCACTTTTTTTGCCGCCTTTCCCGAACAGCCTGCCCCCACCATCTATGGCGAAACTGCCGATGCAGACGGGCAAGCAAAATTTAAAAATTCCGTTGGGAAAAAATTTTCTGAACTGAAACAAACCGGTGAAACAAATTGGGCTGGCCAGGAGGAATCACCGTATTTGCGCGATGCATTAAAAATTTCTTATCCGATATTTTCTGCTGATGATTTGGTTGCCAAATCTAAAGCTGCATTTCATGTGTGGAGAAAAGTAAGCAAGGAAGATCGCGCTGGAATTTTACTTGAATCACTTGAGCGCATGAAGTCAAGATTCTTTGAAATCGCCTACGCCACCATGCACACCACGGGCCAGGGATTTATGATGGCGTTTCAGGCATCGGGCCCACACGCAGCCGACCGTGCACTCGAAGCAATTGCCGCGGGCTACGAAGAATTGAAACGCTTTCCTGAAGCTACCTTATGGACCAAGCCGATGGGCAAATTTAATTTGCAACTCAACAAAGAATGGCGTGCTGTACCCAAAGGTGTTTCGGTGGTGATTGGTTGCTCTACATTTCCCACCTGGAATTCGGTGACAGGAATTTATGCGAGCTTGGTCACCGGCAACCCGGTGATTGTAAAACCTCACCCCGGTGCGATTTTGCCCATCGCGATTTTCGTTGCCGAAATTCAAAACGTGTTGGCTGAAAATAATCTTGATATCAACATCTGTCAGTTGGGTGCCGATACGTTCAGTAATATGATCACAAAAGAATTGGCCGAGCATGCAGATGCAAAGCTGATTGACTTCACGGGCAATTCGCAGTTTGGAAATTACCTCGAAGTAATTCCCGGCAAAACAGTGTTCACCGAAAAGACGGGAGTGAACTCAGTGATTTTGGATTCTGTGGAAGATGCCGATAAAGTAGCAGCCAACTTGGCCTTCTCCATCAATCTCTACAGCGGGCAAATGTGCACCTCTCCTCAAAATTTTTACATTCCCGAAGGCGGAATAAAAACTTCTTCCGGAGTTATCACCTTCGATCAGTTTGCTGAAAAGTTGGTCGCTAATATCAATGGACTGGTTGACAATCCGAAAGCAGGCCCGTTTGTATTGGGTGCTGTGCAAAGTGATAGAACATCAACCCGCATTAAAGATGCCGAGAAGATTTCGGGTAAGGTATGGTTGAAGTCGCGGAGTTTTGTAAACCCCATGTTTGCCAATGCGCGTGTGGCCACTCCGGTGATTGTGGAGGTTAGTGCTGATAAGAAAGAAATTTTCAGCAAAGAACTTTTTGGGCCCATCGCTCTATTGATCAAAACTAAAAGTACGGATCAGTCCATAGAATTGGCTAAAGATTTGGCCCTTCATCACGGAGCGATTTCTTGTGGGGCTTACACGACCGATGCAACCGTGAGAGAAAAAATTGCCGATGAGATGTCGCTCGCGGCAACACCGGTTTCATTCAACCTCATTGGTGGAATTTACATGAATCAAAATGCGGCCTTCTCCGATTTTCATGTTACAGGAGGAAATCCTTCGGGCAATGCTTCCTTTACCAATCCGGAATATGTTACGAAGCGGTTTACCTGGGTGGGGCATCGCGAGCCGAAGACTTAATTGGATTTAACGGATAAAAAAAGTTCGGATCCGTGTAGTTGATTTTGAATGGTGTATTCCTGCTTATTTTATTGGCGAAAGCGAATTATATGTTTGTCAATTTGCAGTAAGCTGCAATGGCAATAGGCACTCCTCTTCCTCAGTAATTTGCCATCTTTATTATTGATCAATCTAATTCTCCCGCCTCTTCGTGGTCATCATATTGATTTCGCAACTTCAGCAGTTCCGCTTTCATTTGCTGAAATGTCTTTTGATGAATAGGCGAGCGGATCAGGTTCTTTTGTTCCTGTGGGTCATTTTTAAGATCATATAGTTCCCACTCATTTACTGTGTAGAAATAAATCAATTTGGATCGGTAGCCCCGTATGGCCAGATGGGGAATAACGGTGTGGGTTCCGTTATATTCATAATAGTGATAGTAAAGATTGTCGCGCAGAAAAAGTTTTTGTTGGGCAGTGATCACCGGCTTCAGGCTCAATCCCTGCATCCATTCCGGAACGGCTACCCTCGCAATATCAAGCATGGTGGGAGCAAAATCGATATTCTGAACTAATGCGTTGCTTACCGAACCAGGCTTAACGTGACCGGGCCACTTCACCAACAACGGAACCTGCATGGAAACATCATAAGCAAACCGTTTATCAAACCAACCGTTTTCACCAAGGAAAAATCCCTGGTCGCTGGTGTAGATAAGAGCCGTGTTGTCGGTGAGATTTTCTTTCTCAAGGTATTCGGTTATTCGCCCCACGCTTTCATCAACCGAGGCCACACACGCCAAAAAATCCTGGAGGTACCATTGAAATTTATATTTGAGCAATTCTTTTCCTTTGGGTTGCAGCTGTTGCAATATTTTTCCCCGCTCGGCATAGATTTCTTTGTAGCGATTTTTCTTTTCTTCCGGCAATCGGCTCATCATGTTGTTGTAAAAATCAATTTCATCCTGACTCGGTTTGTATTCTGGTATGCTGATGAGATAGGCGGGATCTATTTTCAAATCGCTGCAAAGGTCCATGTCCCTGAGTATGCTCATGGTTTGCATGCGCCATGCACTGCCGCGATTCACCGTGTCGGCATATAGGGTGGAGGGCTCCGGAAATTGTTTCTTGCTAAACTCTTCCAGATATTTCAACTGTGGAAAAAAGTTTCGGTGAGGTGCCTTGTGATGCATAAAAAGAGCAAAGGGTTTTGATTTGTCCCTGCGCTCCAGCCACGAAATCGTTTCTTCGGTAATTATTTCCGTGGCATACCCCAGGTGCCGGATAGTTTTTCCCGGCATTTCAATAAAAGAGGGGTCGATGTAGATACCTTGTCCCGGCAATACTTTCCAATAGTCAAACCCGGTTGGATTCGAGATCAAGTGCCATTTTCCGATAATCGCAGTTTGATAGCCAGCGGCCTGCAATATTTTTGGTAGTGTTTGGCGCGAGGAATCGAACCGTGTCTCGTTATCTTTTATTCCGTTTTTGTGCGAGTGTTGCCCTGTCAGTAGTGTTGCCCGCGCAGGGCCACAGATGGAATTTCCTACAAAGGCATTGGTGAATCGCATACCCTCTTTTGCAATCCGGTCGATGTTGGGTGTGTGAATTAATCTTTTACTGTAAGCACTGATGGCATCGGCATCATGATCATCACTCATCATATAGATAATATTAGGTGCCTTTTGTGCTAAGGAAGCGGTAGATAGAAGAAGTAGTAACAGAATGCGCATAGGTATGTTTATTAATGTTTTACAAGAATAGCTGTTCTCGCAACTTACGAAAACCACAGCACCACTGCCATAGCAAGCACAGAAACAATCATCACGCGCTTTATCCATACTTCACCCGCCTTCACCGACCACCGGCTTGCATACCAGCCTCCCAGCGCATGGCCAATGGCCAACACCAACCCAATGTACCAATCTATTTTCCCCTCCAGCGCAAAAACAAGAACTGACGCACCTGTATAAACAATGGCGGCAAACACTTTTACATAATTGCTTTTCACTAAGCTCAGGTTGTTAACCAAACTCAGCACCGCGATCACTAAGAAGCCGATTCCCGCTTGAAC
>JANOQB010000264.1:0-3495 GCA_031422215.1 Cytophagales bacterium
ATGCAAATTTTAAAGTTCAATCACCTCATCATTATTGGAAGCCTTACAACCCTCTGGGCCTGCACTCCAAATACCCCTGACGAGCACGCTGCAGAAACTTCTTTGGCCGACCTAAAAGTCTATGAAGGACTTGAGGTCACGTTGTTTGCATCAGAACCCATGTTTACCAATCCTACCAACCTTGCCATCGACACACGCGGCAGGATATGGGTGTGCGAAGCGTATAACTACCGCAATCAACTGAACCCAAAAAATCCTGAAAAGAGAGAAGGTGATCGGATTGTGATCATGGAAGATACGGATGGCGATGGCAAAGCCGATAAAAGCAAAGTATTCTATCAGGGCACCGATGTAAATGCTGCCCTGGGGATTTCACTGCTGGGAAATAAAGTGATTGTGTCCTGCAGTCCCAATGTATTTGTGTTCACCGATGAAAATGGAGATGATGTACCCGATAAAAAAGAAATTTTGTTCAAAGGGGTGCAGGGTGTTCAGCACGACCATGGCATGCACAGTTTTATTTTCGGGCCAGATGGCAAGTTGTATTTCAATTTCGGAAACGAAGGCAGATTGTTGCTCACCGCATCGGGCGACACGGTGGTGGATGTTCGCGGACGCAAAGTTTCCACAGATGGAAAACCTTTTCGGGAGGGGTTGGTGATGCGAAGCAATATGGATGGCACACAGGTGGAAGTGCTTGCCCACAACTTTAGAAATAATTACGAAGTAACGATCGATCCCTTCGGAACCATTTGGCAGTCGGACAACGATGACGATGGAAACAAAGGCACACGCATAAACTATGTAATGGAGGGCGGCAACTACGGATTCAAAGATGAAATGACGGGCGCCAGTTGGCCAGCAAGAAGAACAAACATGGAAAAAGAAATCCCGTTGCGCCATTGGCATTTGAACGACCCGGGTGTTGTTCCTAATCTGTTGCAAACAGGATCGGGTTCGCCTACTGGTATTACCATTTATGAAGGCACGCTTTTGCCTGAAGTCTTTCGAGGACAAATGATCCATTCGGAGCCAGGTCACAATGTGGTGCGATCTTATCCTGTTGAAAATAGTGGTGCGGGATACACGGCCACGGTTGTAAATATTTTAGAGAGCAAAAAAGATCAGTGGTTCCGTCCGGCAGATGTTGCCATTGCACCAGATGGATCGCTCTTCGTTGCCGACTGGTATGATCCGGGAGTTGGTGGCCATGCTGTGGGTGATCTCGACCGCGGAAGAATTTACCGGGTGGCTCCACCCAAGATGAAATACATGACTGAGAAAACAGATGTCACTTCGGTTGAAGGAGCCATCAAAGCATTGCTGAATCCAAATCCCGCCACGCGTTATCTCGGCTGGACTTCATTGGCAGCGATGGGTGAAAAAGCCGAGCCTGTGTTATCGCAACTTTGGAAATCAGAAAATCAACTTCAACGGGCGCAAGCGTTGTGGTTGCTTGCCAAATTACCAAAAGGTGAAAGCTATATTAATGAAGGTCTTGCGGATACCAATTCCAATATTGTGATCGCAGCGTTGCGTAACTATCGCATGGGTGGTAAAGATGTACTTCCTGTCGTTGAAAAATTGGTGAGTCATGCATCATCACAGGTAAGAAGAGAAGCCATACTTGCTTTGCGCGGAAACAATACACGAAAGGCTGCCGCGTTGTGGGCTGATCTTGCTGTGCAACACGATGGAAAAGATCGTTGGTACATCGAGGCGTTGGGTATCGGAGCATCAGGAAATGATGACTTGTATTTTGCCGCCTGGAAGAAAAAGGTAGGTAAGAACTGGAACACGGCCGGGGGGCATGATATCGTCTGGAGGATTCGCAGCAAAGATGCCATGCCCTTGCTGGCAGAGCTGATCAAAACAGCAGATCCTGTAGGAATGCTCTGGTGCTTCCGCGCATTTGATTTTCACAAAGATCCATCCAAGCAAGCCGTGCTTTCAAAATTGGTAACGGAAACACAAGGTGAAAAAGTGTTGTACGCACTCAAACACATGGATGCCGCAAATACCATTTTGACACTGCCAGTGCGAACAGCGCTTAACAAAACACTTGATCAATACAAAGACCGCCTTGAGTTTGTTGAACTCGTTACTCGCTTTAAACTTGAAAACAAAACGGATGATCTGCTTGCTGTGAGTCTTCACTATCCCGATAGCGTGATGGGAAAGGAAGCCATGAAAACGTTGTTGGATTGGAACAAGACCGGCCCGATCGAGCAAATAATTTCAGAAAAGAAAAAGGAAGATGTTCAGGCTGTGATCAAATCTATCAAGCCTTCCATGTATAACAAGAGTGCCATGGCTTTGATGGAGCAAATATTCATGGACAGCACTCAAAGCATCGACAACCGCAAACTTGCTTTGCGTGCTTTTGGCGGCCCCACAGATTCGGAAGATTACCTGCTTGTGCTGGCGAGTGAAAACAAAATCCCACCGGATTTGCACCTGACCGCAGCAGGCTTGTTTCAATCGGCCTGGAGGCCCAATATACGCGCAGCCGGAGCCAGCTATTTTAAACTTCCTCAAAGCAAAGATGGAGCGGCTACCGACATGGCCATGCTGATGGACAAAACAGGAATTGCTGAAAATGGCAAAGCGGTGTTCGCCAACGCGTGCAGCAACTGTCACCAGATAAACGGGGCCGGTGTAAAATTCGGGCCCGACCTGAGCGAGATCGGATCAAAACTTTCCAAGCGTGCCATCTATACCACCATTCTCTTTCCCGACCAAGGCATCAGCTTTGGATACGAGGGATATGCATTTAAGATGAAAGATGGAAGCCAGGCTTTTGGTATGATCACCTCGGAGACGGAGGACAAAGTGGAAATACAATACATGACTACCCAACAGACACTTGACAAGGCAGCCCTTGCATCGCGCGAAAAGCAGGAGACTTCGATGATGCCGTCAAACTTGCAGACTTTAATGACAGAAAAGGAGTTGGTTGACCTGGTAGAGTATTTGCAATCGTTGAAAAGCAACAAAATATCGCTTCAATAACTGATGTTACCCAAAACGATGAAACCTGTCAGTTTGGGCTCTCGAAAACTGATTTGATTAAGTTAAATCGCCTTCGAGGGCCTCAGGCTGACACTACTTTATAAGTTTTGCGTAACATCAGTTCAATTAAGTAAATCAATGAATTTAGGTTTGCGGTGTTGCATATTTGAAGCCGGATATTAAATTTGCAGTCCCTTTTGGGATTAGCGGGAGTAGCTCATCCCGATAGTTATCGGGAGGTAGAGCATTTATAGTAAGCGGGAGTAGCTCAGTTGGTAGAGCACGACCTTGCCAAGGTCGGGGTCGCGAGTTCGAGTCTCGTTTCCCGCTCGGAATCGGTTAATCGTTCCTCATTAATGATTAGCCCTAAAAAAGTGTGGGAGAACTCACACTTTTTTAATTTCATATCGAACAAAGAAAAAGCCCTGCCCGGGTGGTGGAATTGGTAGACACGCAGGACTTAAAATCCTGTGACCCTAAAAG
>JANOQB010000265.1:0-1581 GCA_031422215.1 Cytophagales bacterium
TCTTCAACTGGATTGCGTTATGGAATGTGGTCTGGATTCTAAATTCTGACTTCTGACTATTGACTCCTAAATTCTCCCTTTCCCTATTATATCCCACTAAAAAGCTCGAAGCTTTCCAGGTATTGCGGGATGATCGGGCTCCAATCCATTTCTTTTATTTTTTTGGCAAAAGCAGTGGCACTTTCAATTTCACCGTGCGTGATAAAAGTCATCTTTGGACTTTTTGTAAAATTTCCCAACCAGCGGAGCAGTTCACTCTGGTCGGCATGGGCCGATAGCCCGTGTATGACCCTGACCTGGCAGTTTACCGGAACCTGTTCACCAAAAATTTTCACGAAGGGTTCGCCTTCAAGCAACCTTCTGCCCCGCGAGCCCTCGGCCTGATAGCCAGCAAATAGAACAGTGTCATTTTCCCTTCTCAACCGGTGATGCAAATGGTGCAATATCCTTCCGCCCGTGGCCATGCCACTGGCCGATATAATGATGCAAGGTTTCTTGATTTCGTTCAATGCCTTCGAGCTTTCCCGAGAGATGCAAAAATGAACGTGAGGGTCGTCAAAAATGCTGATCAGTTTTCCGTGCTCGTGCACCACTTTTATTTTGTGTTCGGTGGCGTGACGTTCGTACAAGTCAGTAACGTTTATCGCCATCGGGCTGTCGATATAGATAGGCAACGTGGGCACGAGTTTCTTTGCCATGAGCAGATGAAAATAATAAATCAACAATTGTGTGCGGCCTACGGCAAACGCAGGTACGATGATTGCCCCACCGCGGTCGTGCGCTTCGTTGATAATTTTTGTAAGGTCTTCTTCCACTTGTTCCATGGGGTTGAGCCTGTCGCCATAGGTGGACTCGACCAATAAAATATCGGCTTCTGTTACCGCTTTGGGCGGATTCATGATCGGGTCATCGTAGCGGCCAAGGTCTCCCGAAAAAACAATTTTCTTTTTTGTTTCTTTGGTAGTCAGCACCAATTCGGCAATGGCTGAGCCGAGGATGTGGCCGGCATTGTGATAGACCAGCGAAAGATTGGGGAGCAGATTTACTTCTTTTTCAAACCCAACGCTATCAACCAACTGGAATACATGCCCTGCATCTTCTTCTGTAAAAAGTGGTTCGGGCTTGTTGTGCTTTGAATATCCGCGCTTGAATGCAAAGAGTGCTTCTTCTTCCTGAAGTTTGGCGGCATCTTTCAGCATGATCCTCATCAAATCTTTGGTGGCATGGGTGCACATGATACGGCCATGAAAGCCATCTTTCACCAAGCGAGGTAAATATCCAATGTGATCAATGTGCGCATGGGTGATTACAACTAAATTGATTGTGGCAGTATCGATGGGCAAGCGGTGCCAGTTGCGCAAGCGCAATTCTTTCTGGCCCTGAAAGAGGCCGCAATCAATCAGGATTTTTTTGTTATCGACTTCTAATAAATATTTGGAACCGGTTACGCTGCGTGCTGCGCCCAAAAATTTTAAGTTTACATTCATAGGTGTATGGAAAGTAGCCCCATACAGAAAGGTACAAAAGATAGTTCAATTCAAGATTACCACGGGCTTAAGCCCCTTGTCTATGCACACATCT
>JANOQB010000266.1:0-2905 GCA_031422215.1 Cytophagales bacterium
AATCGGCTTTGTTTGATAAAAAAAATCAAAGATTGCTTGGGCAAACCCTTTTTTGCCAAGGTGGTGAGGTTATCGAATTTCCCTAAAACCTTGCTGCCACCCAACAGGTTTATCGTATCAATATCCATATTGTAAATTTTCTGAAAGATATGGAAATTTTTCTGATTGCTTCCCACACTGTGAATAGCCTTTGCCTTAGATAATCGTTGTTCAAGCCTTAAGGTCTGCTCTGCTGTGCTTCCTGCAAATCGGGCACTCGCTCCACACATGGCCGCGGGCGGGGCAATATTCCCTGCCGAAATAAATTATCTGCAAGTGCACTTTGTTCCATTTTTCTTCCGGTATCAACCGCTTCAAATCTTTTTCTGTTTGTTCCACATTTTTCCCGTTCGTCAGTCCCCATCGATAGGCCAAGCGGTGTATGTGCGTATCCACCGGAAAGGCCGACTTGCCAAACCATTGTGTCATCACCACCGAAGCTGTTTTATGCCCCACCGCTGGAAGCTCCTCCAAATCTTCAAATGTGCCGGGCACTTTTCCTTTGTGCTTCTCAATTAAAATTTTTGAAAGACCATAAATGCCTTTTGATTTCATAGGTGATAGTCCACAGGGTTTGATTATCTCCCTGATTTCTTCCACCGAAAGTTTCACCATGTCATACGGGTTATCGGCAAGTTTAAATAATGCGGGGGTGGTTTTGTTCACGCGCTCATCGGTACATTGTGCAGACAGCAACACCGAAATCAAAAGTGTGTATGCATCTTTGTGATGGAGCGGCACTTCCGGTTTAGGATAAAGTTTGTCCAGGGTTTTTAAGATGTCATTTACTTTTTTCTGCTTGGTCATTGGTGGATTGGATGCTGGATGGAGGTATTCGATTCTGGATACTTGATTCTGGATTCTGGATGCTTGGGGCAAGAAGCCAGTATCCCATTAAGGGTACAACAAATATTTTTTTCTCTTTGCGTTAAACGCATCCAGTCCGGGTTTCCAACTGGTGCGGATTTGTTCTTCGGTCAATCCATCTTTGATCTGTTGTTTCAAGTGTGCAGTGCCAGCGAGCTTATCAAAATACGGAGTAAAAAATTTTTCCTTATCGGGATACAGTTGATAAAACAGGATCAAATATTTTAAGTCAACCTTTCGTGCGGGTGTTACTGTGCGCAAGTCAATTCCATAACAAAGTTTGTCTTTTAGTGGTGGCTCGATGGACATACCTTTGATGGCCACCGGTGTGAACTGGAACTCCATGTTTTTTAATTCGGGGTTTCCTAAAATCTGAAAGGGCATCCGCGTGCCTCTTCCAAGGCTGATCACGGTTCCTTCAAAGAGACAGATGGAAGGATACAATCGCACGGCCTGATTGTTTGGCAGATTAGGTGAAGGGCCAACTGGAAGTGAATAATCGTCATCATGTTTCCAGTTTTTTATTTTGATGATTTGCATGTCGCACTTCTTGCCGCCCACCAACCAGCCTTCGCCATTGATCATTTGTGCCAGTTCGCCTACGGTCATTCCGTGAGTAATGGGAATGGGATGCATGCCCACAAACGATTTTAGTTCAGGCTCCATGATCGGCCCATCCACATAACTTCCGTTGGGGTTGGGGCGGTCGAGTATGATCAGCTTCTTTCCATTTTCGGCACACGCCTCCATTAGGTAATGCATGGTGCTGATGTAGGTATAGAACCGCGCACCGGCATCTTGTATGTCGAAGATCAATATGTCAAGATCGGTGATCTGATCTGCGGTGGGTTTGCTATTTTTTCCGTAAAGCGAAACAATGGGTGCTCCGGTTTTTGCATCAACAGCATCGTTCACATGCTCTCCGTCAGCGGCATCGCCACGGAAACCATGTTCGGGCCCGAATATTTTTTTTATCTGAACACCGCTCTTAAACAGTGTGTCCACCAAGTGGGCCTTTCCAACCAAAGCTGTGTAATTTACCACCAGGCCAACGCGCTTGTCTTTTAATAGCGGGAGCAATTGGTCGAGTTGTTCAGCTCCCACAGAAGCCTTTGGTTTTGTTTTTTGCGCTTCGCAGCTCGCAAAGCCCAACAAAAAAATGGATAACACGCAAATCCTGATCATTTCTTTTTATTTTGGCGGAGTATTTTTCAAAATTAAACATTCTTTGAACCTTTCGTATTTCATATCCAAAAGAATCCGCCAAGGGCAAGGCAATAGTTTCTCTTCCATCATACACAAAATTGCCGTGGCCAGCATCACCATCGGGCTCGCGGCCTCCATCGTGTCGTTCCTGATCATGCAGGGTTTTCAAAAGGAGGTGAAGAACAAGATATACACGTTCAGCAATCACCTGCTCATCACTAAATACACCATGAACAATGCCGTGGAAGAGCAGTCATTCAAATACACCCTGGACTTGCAACAGCGACCCGCGCAGTTTGGGTTTGTTACACACGTGCAAGAGTTTAGCCACAAAGCAGGATTGATAAAAAGTGAAGACGAAGTGATGGGAATTGTATTTAAAGGAGTAGGAAAAAGTTTTGACCGCGATCAGTTTGAGAAGAACTTGATCGAAGGCCGCTTCATTCATTTTTCCGATTCGGGTTATGCGCGGGAAGTGGTGCTCAGCCGCATCATTGCCGATAAGATAAATGCAAAGACAGGCGATGAAGTAACAATTCATTTTTTTCAGAACCCACCGCGTGTGCGCAGATTGAAAATCACGGGCATCTATGAAACCAACCTATCCGATAATTTTGATGGCAAGGTGATATTGGGAGACATTCGCATGGTGCAACGGTTGAACGATTGGCCTGAGGATGAAGCGGGCGGACTGGAAGTAAAAATAGACATGGATTATTTTAGCGGATTACACTTGTGGAGCAATGCCCTGGCCAACCATATTGACAGAATTGACGAAGTGATACTCAGCAAC
>JANOQB010000267.1:0-1847 GCA_031422215.1 Cytophagales bacterium
GCCCCCGCCAATGATGGCGATTTTCTTTGTGTTCATGTAGATTCAAGTTTTAAGAACGGCCAAGTTAATCAGGTTTTTTGGTTATGCAGGTGAATACTTTTCTGCCATTTCTTTACCTTTCATATAAAGGATGTATGACAAATTGCATCGAAATTAAAAAGAACAATACCCAATCAGCAGAAACCAAATCCCGTGGAGAATATTTATCCTGAAACGCAAGTGCGCTGGCCCGACACCACGCGCTTCGCGTGGTTGTGTCAAGACAAAAAAGTACCAATCAACAATTGAAACCAGACATGAACAACTAAAAATTGAGTGGAAAGTACGTGCCCTGTGTATTTCGCTGGTTATTGCAATTTGTCATGCACCTCATATAAATCATTTACGATTCATTAACTTCTGTAAATTGTATCCGATAAAAACCACACTACCATGAACCACCAAGACATCTTCGCCCTCGTAATGCAACGTAACCCCAACGAACCTGAGTTTATTCAGGCAGCCGAAGAGGTGATCATTTCCGTGTGGCCCGTGCTGGAGCGCAATCCTGAATTTGTTCGCTTGCGTTTGCTCGAGCGCATGCTGGAACCTGAGCGTATGATTTCCTTTCGCGTTACCTGGCTTGATGATAAAAACATTGTGCAGATAAACCGCGGCTACCGTGTGCAGATGAACAGTGCCATAGGTCCCTACAAAGGCGGGCTGCGTTTTCATCCGTCCGTAACGCCAAGCGTGTTAAAATTTTTGGCCTTCGAACAGATATTTAAAAATGCCCTTACGGGGATACCGATGGGAGGAGGAAAAGGGGGAAGTGATTTTGATCCGAAAGGAAAATCGGACAACGAGGTGATGAAATTCTGCCAGGCTTTCATGGGCGAACTGGCGCGGCACATAGGCCACCGGTTGGATGTACCCGCTGGCGACATTGGTGTGGGCGGCCGCGAGATAGGCTACTTGTTTGGCGCATACAAAAAAATCAGAAATGAATTTACGGGCGTGCTCACGGGCAAAGGCATTGGCTGGGGCGGCAGTCTTGTGCGCACCGAAGCCACGGGTTATGGGCTGGTCTATTTTGCGGAAAACATGTTGCAGGAAAAAAAGGATTCCATCAAAGGAAAAACCTGTTTGGTTTCGGGGTCGGGCAATGTGGCGCAGTATGTCATTGAAAAAATCATTCACCTTGGCGGGAAAGCGGTAACAGCTTCCGATTCGAATGGGTTTATTCACGATGAAGCTGGATTCACGCAGGAGAAACTTGAGTTTTTGAAAGACTTGAAGAACAACCGCAGGGGCCGCATAAAAGAATATGCCGACAAGTACAAGTGTGTGTATCATTCACTCGATGTTGCGCCCAATGAAAATCCACTTTGGAATATCAAAGCCGACTGTGCTTTTCCATGCGCCACGCAAAACGAGATCAACGAGAAGGATGCAAAAAACTTAGTGAAGAATGGAATAAAATTATTGGGCGAAGGAGCCAACATGCCAACCACTATTGAAGCAATAAATTTGTTGATCGACAGTGGCGTGATGTACGCTCCCGGCAAAGCAAGCAATGCCGGTGGTGTGGCCACATCCGGGTTGGAGATGACGCAAAATTTTATGGGCACCAACTGGACGGGCGAAGAAGTGGACACAAAACTTCTCGGCATCATGAAAAACATCCATCAAACTTGTTTGGCAGCAGCCAAGGAATATGGAAAGCCCGGCAACTATTTGGCCGGTGCCAACATTGCCGGATTTTTGAAAGTAGCGAAGGCCATGCAGGCACAGGGGGTTATTTAATTATTGTACAGTTAAGGAAAGAATCCATAATTTTGATTAAACATTTAAATGTATGAATACAT